>JAYSLX010000106.1:0-38830 GCA_043725245.1 Geobacteraceae bacterium
GTGTGTCCATGGTTGCCTGAAACAGGTAGACCGGGCGGCCTATTCGACGGGCCGCAGCATAGGCAAGCGTAGTCTTTCCAACCCCTGGTTTGCCGATCAGCCGGGGACTGAAAGGGATGTCCCTCTCATCAATAACCAGCCAGGCGGCCAGGAGCTGTTTGAGCAGCTCATCCTGCCCCACCCATTTCAGGGAAAGCTCCACCGGATTCGCAAGGGTGAGATTGATGCCGTCGAGTGTTACGGTTTCCATTTTATCACCTGTCGATGAGATACATCATCGCTAGTTTTGCCCGGTTTTCCAGGCACTGCATGCAGAGTTCGCCGCTATCCTTCCAGACCTCTTCGGAGAGCCAGTCGCCTGCCTCGGAAAACATCGTTGCCGTTGTCTGCTCTTCGAATTCCACTCTGCAGATTGAGCAGGTTTTCTTTTCACCGTTCACTTTTCACTCTTCACGGATTTTTGGACCAGATCCGCCAGGCAGGCAATGAACGCCGGCGAGCTGTTGAGCGACTGGATCCGCCGAAAGTCGGTTATCCCAAGGTGGCGGGCCTCTCCGGCGTACTCGATGTCTATCTCGTGAAGGGTCTCGATATGGTCGGACACGAAGGAGAGAGGAACCATTAGCATCTCCCTGGATCCGTGCCCTGCAAGATGTTTGATCATAGCGTCGGTGGAGGGTTCAAGCCACTTTACCGGCCCGGCCCGCGACTGGAAGGCCAGGTGGTATGATATCCCTTCGAACCGCTCCATGACCAGCCGCACCGTCTCCTCAATGTGTGAGAGATACGGATCCCCATCGTCGATGAACGACTGGGGGAGGGAGTGCGCAGAAAAGAGGAGCTCTACGTTGGAGCGGTCAGGGAAGCCGGACAGTCCCTCCTCGATCTTTTCGGCCAGTGCCTGAATGTAAAGCGGATGGTTAAAGAAGCGATCAATAGAGCCGAGCTCGAACTTCACCCCTGATTCATGCACGATTCGATTGAGCTCATTGATACTGGAACCTGTAGTTGCCCGCGAATAGTGGGGGTAGAGAGAGAGGGCAATGACCTTCGTTATCCCTTCCCTCCTTATGGCTGCCATCGCCTCCAGTGTGGAAGGGTGCCAGTAGCGCATCGCCACGAAGCAGCGATAATCCGGACCAAGCCGCTCTTCCAGGGCCTTTGCCTGCAGTTCGGTCAGCTCGCGCAGTGGCGACTTGCCGCCGATCTGCCGGTAGTTTTCCTCCACCCGGGGCGCTCGCCGCTTAACGATGAAACGCGCTATGAGCGGCTGGAGAAATGCCGGTCCAATCTTTATGATGTCCCGGTCCGTGAAGAGATTCAGCAGAAAAGGCTCCACCGCGTCGAGGGAATCGGGGCCTCCCATCTGGAGGAGGAGTATGGCTGTTCTTTCGGGCATGGCAACCTCGTAACAAGCTGATTATACACTTGCTGCTTCAACGTATCTTTTGAACTCTCATCCATTCTCCGACATCCTGCCAGAAGGCATCCATGTTGGGCGGACAGTCGTTGTGAGAGCAATTGAACTCGATGAACTTTATATTTCTGCCCGCTTTTGAAAGTTCCAGACCGTGACTGAATGGGATGATATCATCATGCCTGCCATGTGCAATAAGAATGGGGCCGGAAAATCGGCGCACTGCGGCGAGATTGTCGAAAACATCACGCGCCAGAAAGCCAGGCAAAAGAAATTTGCGGGCAAAAGGGCGGGTAGAAGTGAATGAGGATTGGAGCACGAGAGCGGCCAGCGGACGTTTGATACTGAGTGCACAGGCGGGGCCGCCGCCGAGAGAGCGGCCGAAGGCGACAATGCGGGCCGGGTCGACATCCGGTCGGCCCGAAACGGCATCGTAGGCAGCGACGGCTGCCGCCGTAATGGCCGCTTCTGAGGGTGATCCCGTGGAACGGCCATAACCCGGATACTCGACAAGAAGGACGTGTATCCCCTGATTCAGCAGAGTACTGACCTGACCCGGAAGAAAGTCGATGACCTCGCCGTTGCCGTGGAAGAGTATCAGCAAAGGAGACCGCACCCCCCGTGATACCCCTCTTCCCGGCAGGAACCACGTTTCGACACGACCTGCCCCGGTCTCAAGCCAGAGCAGCTCTCGCCCGGGCACCGATGGAGACGGGACAGAGTCTACCCTGATGCTCCGGCCGGGGTAAATCAATGCCCGTTGCCCGAAGAAAACGAGCAGAGCGTAGCAACCATAGGCAACGGCAACTATGATGAGAATTCTTGTCAGAGTCGCTCCAAAGAGAGAACTGCCTTTTCTTGCTTACAACAAGTACTGCTCATACTCCGGCCAGTCAATTTGATTACCCCTTCAGATGGGCAATCGCCTCGTCACTGGTCTTTTGTGCAGCGGCAACGCAGTCGTTGAGGCCGATCCCCCGGTATGAGTTGCCGGTGAGAAAGAGCCCGGGATGGGCCTTGATCTGCTGATCCAAGGCAGCCAGCCTTTTGCCGTGCCCGACTGTGTATTGCGGAATAGCCTTCTCGTGACGGAAGATCCTGACAAAATCAGGGGCATCCTTGATACCCATGATGGCCTGCAGGTCTACCTGTACCCGTTTCTGCACCTCTTCGTCCGAGAGATTGATGTACTGTGGAAAGCAGGCCCCGCCCATCATGCTTCTCAAAAGGACGTGCCCCTGCGGCGCCCGATGCTCGAAGATGCTGGAATCCCAGAGCGTGCCGAGGATGTTCTTCCCCTCCTGCTTTGGAATCAGATAGCCGAAGCCGTCCAGGTCGCACGTTATCCGTTCCCGCTGGTAGCCGAAGCAGACCACGGTCATGGTTGAATAGGGTATCTCCCGGAGCACCGAGGCAATGCCGCTGTCCAGCCTATGGAGGATGTCGGCGGTTGCATAAGCTGGTGTGGCAAGGATCACCATATCCGCGTCCAATTCTCCTCGGTCACTCCTGACACGGAAGGGGGCGGTCGTACCCTTCTCCACCCGCTCCACCTGCTCGTCGAGGCTGACAGCGTCGTTCCCAACCTTGGCTGCCATGATGTCAGTGAGGGCCTGGATGCCATCGCGGAAAGAGGTGAGAACCCCTCCCGGTCCGGCTGCACTGGCAACCACCTTCCCTTCGGCGATCTCCTGCTTTTTTTTCTTTGCCAGTCGAATCATCGCTTTGATCAGGCCGCCATATTCGGACTCCAGCTCGGCAATGCGGGGGAAACAGGATTTGAGCGACATGGTCTCAGGATCGCCTGCAAAGATCCCCGAGACCATCGGGGCAATCAGCTTGCAGAGCGCCTCGTCTCCCAGACGCCGACGTCCAAAGGCTGCCAGTGTCTCGTCCTCCGGGGAGGAATACTGAGGAATCAGCGGCTCCATTGCCAGGCGGAACTTGCCGGGCCAGGATATCAGCCTGCTTTTTAAGAACGATGGTCCGTTCTCCGGCAGCCGGTGCAGCACCCCTTCTGAAAAGATGAAACGCTTGCGTGCATTGTCGTTGCTACGGAGAAGCTGGCTATTCGCTCCAACCTGGCGGCAGAGATCGAGCGTCTGGGGCTTATTGTCCAGAAAGCCGTTAGGGCCCCATTCGCAGAGATAGCCGTCGTCTTTGATGCTCCATATCTTGCCTCCGGTCCGCTGCTCTTTCTCAAGCAGGATGACCTCCAAGTCAAGGCCTGCCTCACGTGCCTTCTCTCCCAGCAGGTAGGCCGTTGCCAGACCTGAAATCCCGCCTCCAACCACGATTGCCCGTTTCATAAATCCAGCTCCTTTGACACGGTGCTTGCCCCGTCAGGAAAATCGTTAACGCCCTCAAAGATAGTAACGGCCTACATGCATACCTGTCAAGGTATACAGCTCATTGACAGAAGATGCTGCAGAGTTTAAATTCTGTGTGGCAGGACAGAAAGGAGTCCCTCATGGCAGACAAGGATTATTACCAGTCGCTCGGCTTGCAGAAAGGGGCCGGCGCGGATGAGATCAAGAAGGCCTACCGCAAGCTTGCGGTCAAGTACCACCCTGACAAGAACCTTGGTGACAAGTCTTCAGAAGAGCGATTCAAGGAGATCAACGAGGCATACGCAGTCCTCTCAGACCCCCAGAAGAAGGCGCAGTACGACCAGTTCGGCTCTTCCGATTTTCATCAACGATACAGTCAGGAAGACATATTCCGTGGCTTCGATGTGGGGGACCTTTTTAAGGATATGGGGCTTGGTTCAGACGATGTCTTTTCGAAGATTTTCGGCAGGGCAACCCAGCAGCAGCGCGCCGGCAGGGGTTTCAGTCCGCGCCGGCACCGTGGAGAGGACTTCACCATGGAGCTCAAGGTCTCCTTTCGAGAAGCCTATTCAGGGTGCGAAAAAAAGGTCGCATTCGCCAAAAATGGCATTCGCGAAGAGGTGGTGGTTAAGGTACCTGCCGGGGTTGAGAACGGCTCACGCCTGAGGCTGCAGGGGAAAGGTGGGGAAGGGTCAGGTGGCGGACTGCAGGGGGATATCTATCTCACCGTTGTGGTCGGCAGCGATTCGCAGTTTATCCGTGAAGGCGATGATATCGTGACGGAGCGGCATATCAGGTTCAGTGAGGCTGCTCTGGGCTGCTCTCTTGAGGTGCCGACGCCGGAGGGAGCAAAACGGATCAAGGTGGCGGCCGGTATCCAGCCGGGGACTAAGATAAGATTGAAGGGGCTCGGCTTTCCGCATATGGGAAGTACCGGCAAAGGTGATCTCTATGTGAAGGTTGCCGTAATAGTGCCTGAGCAGCTTACGGCTGACCAGCGGAAATTGCTGGAGGAACTGGTGGAGAAGGGATTGTAAATGCTTTACCTCCAGAGCGCTTATAATCCTCACTGCCGGGTGATGCTCGGCTGGGGCTCAAACCCCGTCAATACGTAACGCCCTCGATCTTCTAAAAACGTGGCGTTCATGTCACCGGAAAGTCGATTTATCCGACCAATCAGCCGCTTTCCATCTTCGCCTGCCAATATCGACGGCGTATAGAGAACCTTCCTGTTCAGAACGTTCAGAGGGATAATTTCCACCCTGCTGACCCCCTGATCCAGGGTTATGAGGGCAATGATGCTCCGATCGGCATGGCGGCTGGCACTACCGAATGCAAAGTTCCCCAAACTGTAGAAGATGACCCCATGACGGTATCGCTCAACCCCCTGGAGGACATGGGGATGGTGCCCCAACACCACGTCTGCACCCGCGTCAATTGCCCAACGTGCAGCGCTCACCTGATATCGCTGCGGCTTCACCGCCAGCTCCCTTCCCCAGTGAAACGAGACAATCACATAGTCAGCTTTCCTGCGGGCCGCTTCGATATCGCTCTTTACCAGTGGAGCGAATCCAGGGGCCGTTCCGGGGCGTCTCTTGCCCGCGTAGAACTCTGCAGGGTAGGTGAGGGAGTAGGCGAGAAAGGCCACTCGCTTCCCCTGGGCCTCGACAATGGAAGCGGCACGGGCAGCAGCAAGATCTGCACCGGCGCCGGTGTAGCGGATCCCGCTGGCATCCAGATGAGAGAGGGTCTCAGCCAGACCGGCAGATCCGAAATCGAGGATGTGGTTGTTGGCAAGGGTAAGAACCGTGAAGCCCGCATCCCGGAGTGCCTTGGCTGTCTGGGGTGGAGAGCGGAAGCGAAACCGCTTACCGGTAAACTCCCTACCGCCGCGCGTGATTGGGGCCTCAAGGTTGCCTATTGTTATATGACTACCTGCCAGGATCGACTTTGTTGCTGCAAAGGGGAGATCATACCCTTCTCTTTCAAGCACAGGGCGGGCCGAGCCGGCCAGCATGATGTCACCAACTGCCGCGAGGATCAGAGTTTCGGCAGATGCTGCAACCGGCGAGAAGACGCAGATGATTAGACAGACAAGTCGTTTCAGGCAATAGGGATACCGCATGAATGTACCGATAATCGTTGACTAATGGCTGTGCTGATGCTAGTAACTATAGCCTTCTCTGACTGTTTGTAAAAGGAATTTCCTATGCTGGATGCACGGTTTATCCGCGAAAACATGGAGCTTGTCGAGTCCCGCCTCAAGACGCGAGGTGAAGGGATAGATCTTCTCCGCTTCAAGGAACTGGATACGAAGCGCCGCGAGCTGCTTCAGGAGAGCGAATCTCTGAAGGCGCTTCGCAACAAGGTTTCCGATGAAATCAGCAGGGTCAAGGACAAGAGCCAGGTACAGGACCGAATCGTTGAAATGCGTGAGGTATCACAACGCATCAAAACCCTTGATGACGAATTGAGGGGTGTTGAAGAGGAACTCGACCTGTTCCTGCTGACAGTACCGAACATCCCCCATGACTCTGTACCGGTCGGGGCATCCGAATCGGACAATATTGAGGTTCGGTCTTGGGGGGAGAAACCGGGTTTTTCTTTTGCCCCCAAACCTCACTGGGAAGTTGGCGAAGAGCTTGGGATCCTTGACTTTGAACGGGGTGCCAAGCTGACCGGTGCCCGCTTTACCCTCTATAAGGGAGCCGGGGCAAAGCTGGAGCGGGCTCTCATAAACTTCATGCTGGATTTGCATACCGAGCGGCATAATTACGTTGAAATGCTCCCTCCCTTCATGGTAAACAGGGAAAGCATGACAGGAACTGGTCAGCTGCCGAAGTTCGAGGATGATCTTTTCCGAATAGAAGGGCTCGAGTATTTCCTTATACCGACTGCCGAGGTTCCAGTAACCAACATCCATCGGGGCGAGATCTTACGGGCGTGCGAACTGCCTATTTCATACACGGCGTACACTCCCTGCTTCAGGAAAGAGGCCGGGGCATACGGCAAGGATACACGCGGTCTGATACGCCAGCACCAATTCAACAAGGTAGAACTGGTAAAATTCGTACAACCAGGCAACTCTTATCAAGAGCTGGCCCGGCTTCTGGACAATGCCGAGGAAGTTTTAAGGCAACTGGGGCTTCATTACAGGGTTATGGAGCTTTGCACCGCCGATATAGGTTTCTCAGCTGCCAAAACATACGATATTGAGGTCTGGCTGCCTGGCCAGGAGACCTATCGCGAGATCTCCTCCTGCAGCAATTTTGAGGACTTCCAGGCACGCAGAGCATCCATAAGATTCCGGCCCGATGAAAAGGCCAAGCCTGAATTCGTACATACTCTGAACGGATCCGGGCTTGCAGTTGGAAGGACGGTGGTTGCCATCCTTGAGAACTACCAGCAGTCGGACGGAACCGTGAAGGTTCCGGAAGTACTTATACCTTACATGAGAGGACAGGAGCAGATCGGATAGTCCGTTGCACCAATAGTGATGCACCAGTTTGGAGGGATGGCCGAGTGGCTGAAGGCGGCGGTCTTGAAAACCGTTTAACTAACGTTACGTGGGTTCGAATCCTACTCCCTCCGCCAATTTTATAACTAGCTAATTTTGCTAGACATTTTACCCTCGTACCCCCCGGTGGGGACACTTTTAGTACACCACGTACTTAAGTGTTTCCACCTGAGGATACGGGTATGTCACGCTATCATCTTTCATGTTCTAAAGGTTATTTTTACTACAGATTAAAGATACCTGTAGACCTAAAGCATTTCTTCCCTTCACCAATAATCAAAAGATCCCTCAAGACAACAGACATAAAAGCGGCAAGGTGTATGGCTGTAGGCCTGGAGTATAAGGTACAGCAGACCTTTGAAGCGCTTGTTGATACTGGTATGAGATTATCTGAACTACTAGACCTGAGATATGAAGATGTGAACTTTACTAGCAACCTTATCAGCATATGGGTCAACAAGGGAGACAGGCCAAGAAGCATACCCATGACCGGCAGGGTAAGAACCATATTGGAAGAACGACATATAAACAATAGCAAACCATTCATCATAACAGTAGATGAAACAGAACGAGCATGGCAGTGGGTAAGGGCTAAGATTGGGCTAGAGGGAGATAGCGAGTTTGTTATACATGCTTTGAGACATACATGTGCTAGTAGGTTGGTTAATGCTGGAGTGGACTTATATGTGGTTAAAGAGTGGTTAGGTCACTCAACTATTCAAATCACAGAGAAGTATGCTCACTTGAATCCAGTAAAATTGGTACACGCAGTAGAGGCACTGGAGTAATAAACCTATTGATCTTAGGTAGGTTATGAAATATTATATGGACCACTATTAGTACACCAACAGCTATATAAACGGGGTACTAGGGTAGATTATTATAGAGCTGGTGGTAGCTAACCTACTGATACTATTACATCAGGTTTAACTAACGTTACGTGGGTTCGAATCCTACTCCCTCCGCCAATTTTCGAATATGCTGTTTATCAGCGTGTTAAGCCTTGACCCCTTTTGTGTAACGCAAATTGCTACACAAAAGGGGTCAACCTTTTATTCATTCCGATATTTACCTGGCGGCGGCTAGTAAAAGAGTACATTGCCTCTTCTTTCCGGGCCTTTGTAATTTCCACCGTTGCCACGAACCTCGTCAACGCCAATCTTGACCCATTCTTCATCTAAACGACGAAACGCCAAGATCTTCTTGGTCTGAATCAGTTCCTGCAACTCATCAGCCCTTACTACGCCGTGCCCTCCTCGATCCTCGTACTTAACGATAATTTTCATTTTACACCTCCGAATTCTTCACTGTTAAAGGAATACGGCTAGGAGGTGAGGCTGTAAATTAATACTACTTAATTTTAAGCGTACATCAATTGCCTGAATGATTATTTAATTATCAAATATTGGTATTAGCTCAATAGAACTAATTATTAAATACACCTTTCCAGCCGGATCAAAAACCAGGAGACAGACCGCCTTGATCCTGATCTGCCGGATTGGTGCACTGAAATTTTTCAATCTCCTGACGAATCTGCTGCTCGCGGTTTAGCTGAGCGTAACGCCCTTCCATAACCAGAAGCTGGGCATGACTCCCCTGCTCGACAATCCTGCCTTTGTCCAGGACCACGATCAGATCGCAGTCACGCAGTGCCGAGATCCGGTGGGAGACGATGATTACAGTCCGTTTACCATAGTAACCGGTGAGGTTTGCCAAAATCTCCTCTTCGGTACCGGCATCTACTGACGAAAGCGGGTCATCAAGAATTAGGACCGGAGGGTCCTTCAAGAGCGCGCGGGCTATAGCGGTTCGTTGCTTCTGACCACCGGAGAGTGTTATGCCTCTCTCCCCCACGAGGGTAGCATACCCGGCAGGAAAGCGCGCCACATCCCCTTCCAGGCTGGCAAGCCTTGCTGCAGCCTGAATTTCCAGTTCATCTGCCCCCTCCTTGCCATATGCAATATTTTCTGCCACTGTCCGTGAAAAGAGGAATCCTTCCTGGGGGACAAAGCCTATGGCGTTGCGGAGTTGGGAGAGCGGTACGCGGTTTATATCTGTGCCATCTATGAATATCATGCCGTCGGGGACCGGATAGAGGCGCGTAAGAAGTCGGGCCAGTGTTGACTTTCCGGAGCCGATACGTCCAACAATACCAAGCCTTGAACCCTGCTTTATACTGAGTGAGAGTTCCTTCAATACCAGCTCAGTCCCATATCCGAAACAGAGGTTTCTCAGTTCGATCTCACCAGCTATTCTCTCAATCTTCGCCGGCTCTGAGGGTTCGGAAACCTTGGCGTTTGCCTCAAGAATGCCGTTCAGCCGTTCCATTGAGG
Source organism: Geobacteraceae bacterium (assembly GCA_043725245.1). Classification (GTDB taxonomy): domain Bacteria; phylum Desulfobacterota; class Desulfuromonadia; order Geobacterales; family DSM-12255; genus Geoanaerobacter. Next base: position 9,598 of record JAYSLX010000106.1, read on the forward strand.
ATGCCCCACGATGTGCCAGATTCAATATCCAGCCAAGCATAATGGTCGGCCAGATAAGCATTGCCAGGTAGCCGTTGAAAGCGACGAAATCCCCCAAGGTGAGCGCACCGCTAACCACCCGCTCCCCGCCGACAATAAGGACGATCAGTGTGCCGAGTGCCCCGGTTGCAGCCATGACCGGTATCATGAAGCCCCGTAACTGGGCCACACGCATATTGCTCGCCATGTAACGACCGCTCGCTTCTCTGAAGGAGTTGATTGCGGCCTCTTCCCGGCAGTAGGCTTTTATCAACGGTGCAGCTGAAACGTTCTCCTCCACGGCGCTGGTCAACCTGGCAAGCTCCTCCTGGGTTCTTTTTGAGCGCCGGAACATGGATGCACTGAGCCGTTTTACCACGAATATCATTACTGGAAAGGGAAGAACCGCACAGAAAGTCAGAAAAGGACTGAGCTTTGCCATAAGGGCAAGTGCGGCAAAGTAGACCACCACCGAATTAATTATGTTCAAAACTCCAAAGCCGACAAGCATCCGTACATTGGTCAGGTCGTTTGAGAAACGTGACATCAGGTCACCGGTCCTTTCCCCGGTGAAAAACGGCTGGTCAAGCTGAAGGAGCTTCGCATAGAGGTCATCGCGGATCATGAATTCGATACGGCGGGCGGCATGGAGGAGGGTAGTACGGGAAAAAACCCTTACGGTGCCGTGAAGAAGAGCAGCTCCAATGATCAGCCCACCAAACCAAGCCGGGGAATGGGTTCTGCCGGCAGGCGATTGAAGGCTTTCCACGGCAAGTTTCAGCAGCCAGGGGATAAGCAGGGCACAGGCATTGGTTCCGAGGAGGAAAAGGAACCCGAGCAGATAGGAGCCCCTCTGCTTTATAACATATCGATAGAGACGCGAAAGCTGGCCGATAGGTATCTCTCCGGGAAAGGGTCTGCAGACTTAAAGGCTGTCTTCTCCCAGTTTTAATTCATTTCAACGACACTGTCAAAACCTTACCGGATGAGGGTCAGTTTATTGCTGAGCATTCTTCTGTGCATTCTTCTGTTGCCAACAACATCTGAGTTCCTCTATAATTCATTAAATTATAACGGCCCCCTAGCGGACGTAATTTTGCCATTGACAGAACACTGTTCCATACTTTAAGGTTCGATTTTAATATCAGTAACTATATGACGATTATTTTCAGTTTGACTAAATCACGCCAGGTCAGCTGCAGGGAATCCCTATGAAGCACTCAAAGATGACCCTCTCCACTGAGACGATGAATCTCGACTTCGTCAAGAAAGTCGAGCAACTCTCCGGCAGTTCCGTCCGTCGATGTTTTCAGTGCGGCAAGTGCTCAGCCGGCTGCCCCATGCGCTCCTTCATGGAGCACCCCCCCAACCGGATCGTCCGCCTTCTGCAGCTTGGGCAGTACGAGCGCGTCCTTGCCGGGCGCTCCATCTGGTACTGTGCCTCCTGCGAAACCTGCACCACCCGCTGCCCGAACAAAGTCGATTTAGCCGCCATCATGGATGCCCTGCGCAAGCTCTCCTGGGATTCCCAGGGGCCGTCAAAGGAGAGCTACGTACAGCTGGCCAACCGCCTCTTTATCGAGAACATCAAGAACTACGGCCGTCAGTACGAGATGCGGCTTGCCGCTGTCTTCAACATGAAGAGCGGCCAGTTCCTGAAGGACTTCATGCTCGGCCCCAAGCTGATCACCAAAGGAAAGCTCAAGATGTTCCACCAGAAGAACAAGAATCTCCCTGAGATAGAAAAGATCTTCAGCAGGATCGAAGAGCTGCGCAAGAAAGGCGAGGCCCCGTGACCCCTGTCAAGAACCTCCTCAGCTACTCCTACTACCCCGGCTGCTCCCTCCACGCCTCTGGGAAAGAGTACGACGAGTCCACCCGCGGACTCTTCAAGGCCCTGAAGATTGGCCTTCAGGAGGTCCCTGACTGGCTCTGCTGCGGCGCCACCCCTGCCCACAACGTCGACGAACTCCTCTCGCTGTCGCTCTGCGCCAAGAACCTGGAACTTTCAACCCAGGTAGAAGGCGATCTGGCTGTCGCCTGCGCCGCCTGCTTCTCCCGCCTCAAGGTCACTCAGCACAAGCTGGCCGATAACAACGAGAAGCGCAAACAGGTAGAGTACGCCATAGGCGGCACCGTACCGATGGACAAGCAGGTCAAACACCTCCTGGAGATCCTTGCCAAGGATTACGGGCTGGAGCGCCTTGCGGCCGCGGTAGAGAAGCCGCTTTCAGGGGTCAAGATCGCCTGTTACTACGGCTGTCTCCTCACCCGTCCACCCGACGTCCCGAACCTGGACTGCATCGAGGCTCCCACCATCATGGAGCGGGTCATCGAAGCCGCCGGAGCGGAGACCGTCAGCTGGAGCCACCGGATGGAGTGCTGCGGTGCAAACTTCACCCTTTCACGCCCCGGCGTCGTCTTGAAACTCTCCGCCGACATCCTCGCATCCGCCAAGCGGACCGGAGCAGACTGCATCATGGTTGCCTGCCCCCTCTGCCACGGCAATCTCGACATCCGCCAGAAAGAGATCGAAGAAACCACCGGAGAGCAGTACGGCATGCCGGTTTTCTACATGACCCAGCTGCTTGCCCTCGCTGCCGGCGTACCCCCAAAAAAGCTCGGGTTCGGCAGCATGATCGTTAGCCCCGTGCCGCTTCTGAAAGAGAAAGGGTTGTTGTAAATGTCCAGAATCGGCGTATTCGTCTGCCACTGTGGCGAAAACATCTCTCGCACCGTTGATGTGGAACAGGTAGCCAAAACTGCCGTTGACTTAAGCGGCGTCGCCTATGCCTGCGACTACAAATACATGTGCTCTGACCCCGGCCAGACGCTCCTCAAAAAAGCCGTTGCCGAGCATAACCTCGACGGCATCGTCGTGGCTGCCTGCTCGCCCAGGATGCACGAAAAGACCTTCCGAAAAGCCGCTGAAAGCGCCGGCATGAACCCCTATCTGGTGGAGATGGCCAACATCCGCGAGCACTGCTCCTGGGTCCACGAAGACAGAGAAGAGGCCACCGCCAAGGCCATTGACATCGTCACCATGCTCGTCGAGCGGGTCAAACGGAACAAAAAACTGGTCCCGATCACCGTCCCGGTCACCAAGAGGGCGCTCGTCATCGGCGGCGGCATTGCCGGCATCCAGGCCGCCCTCGACATCGCCGACTGCGGCCACCAGGTCGTCCTCGTCGAGCGCGACCCCTCCATCGGTGGGCATATGGCCCAGCTCTCCGAGACCTTCCCGACGCTCGACTGCTCCCAGTGTATCATGACCCCGAAAATGGTCGACGTTGCCAACCACCCGAACATCACCCTCCACACCTACAGTGAAGTCGAGCAGATCGACGGCTATATCGGCAACTTCCAGATCACGATTCGGAAAAAAGCCCGCAGCGTCGACATGGCTAAATGCACCGGCTGCGGGATCTGCATGGCCAAATGCCCGCAGAAAAAAATACCGAACAGCTTCGACCGGAACCTGGGAATGCGCCCCGCAATCTACGTCCCGTTCCCCCAGGCGGTCCCCAACACCCCGGTCATCGACCGGGAGAACTGCACCTGGTTCAAAACCGGCAAATGTGGCGTATGTGCCAAAGTTTGCGGCCCCGGCGCAGTTGACTACACCCAGGAAGACGAACTGATAACCGAACCGGTCGGCGCCATTGTCGTCGCCACCGGGTTCGAACTCTACAGCATCACCGAAAAGCCCAAAGGCTCCCCCATCAAGGGATACGGAGAGTTCGGTCACGGCAATCTCCCGGATGTCATCGACGGCATGACCTTCGAGCGGCTCGCCTCGGCCAGCGGTCCCACCGGCGGCAGGATCATCCGCCCCTCCGACGGCAAGGAGCCGAAACAGGTCGTCTTTGTCCAGTGCGTTGGCAGCAGAGCACGGGAAAAGGGGATCTCCTACTGCTCCAAGATCTGCTGCATGTACACCGCCAAACACACCATGCTCTACAAGCACAAGGTTCATGACGGCCAGGCCTACGTCTTCTTCATGGATGCGAGAACGCCAGGCAAAGGGTACGACGAATTCTGGCGCCGGGCCGTCGAGGAAGAAGAAGCGGTCTATATCAGGGGGATGGTCAGCCGTCTCTACCAGAAAGGTGACAAAATCGTCGTCATGGGGAGCGACATCTCCGTCGGTGTCCAGGTAGAGATTGAAGCCGACCTCGTGGTGCTTGCCACCGCGGTCCAGGCAAGGAGTGGTGCCGACACACTTGCCCAGAAGCTCGGCATCTCCTACGACAACTACAACTTCTACTCCGAGGCACACGCCAAACTCCGACCGGTCGAATGCGCCACCGCAGGGATCTACCTGGCTGGCGCCTGCCAGGGGCCCAAAGACATCCCCGACTCGGTCAGCCAGGCCTCTGCAGCCGCGGCCAAGGTCATGACACTCTTTTCCAAAGACGAGCTGGAGCGTGAACCGATCGTCGCCAAGGTGAACGAGCGGTTCTGCGCCGGCTGCCTCGCCTGCAAAAAAGTCTGTCCCTACGGCGCCGTGGAAGAGAAAGAGATCCGAGACCGGCAGGGGAACCTCATCAAGGTCGTCGCCTATGTCAACCCCGGGGTCTGCGGCGGTTGCGGCACCTGCCAGGCCACCTGCCCTTCCAAGAGCGTCGAGCTCGACGGCTACACGGATGAGCAGATCATGGCACAGATCGAGGCTTTATGAACGAGCAAGTTTCCGCCAGCTCAGCGTCAGGCGGCGCCCCTCCTTGTGCGGCGTAGCGCTGCTACGCCTCCGCGTCGGAGCTTGCCTTCCTTGATCTGACGCAAACTTGCTTGTTCTTGATGATGTGAGGAATACATGCACGCTGAAAAAGTGAAACACGACTTTGAACCCAAGATAGTAGCTTTTGTCTGCACCTGGTGCACCTACGCCGGGGCGGATCTAGCCGGCACCAGCCGGCTGCAGTACCCCTCCAACGTGCGGGTCCTCAAGTTCCCCTGTACCGGACGGATCGACCCGGTATTCATCCTGCGGGCCTTCCAGAAGGGGGCGGACGGCGTCCTGGTCTCCGGCTGCCATCCGGGCGACTGCCACTACATGGCCGGCAACTTCCATGCAAGGAGGCGGTTTGCCGCTTTCCGGAAACTGCTGGAGTTCGTTGGCGTGGATCTGCACCGACTACAGTTCTCCTGGGTCTCGGCCGCCGAAGGGGGAAAATGGGTGGAGATGGTCACCGACATCACCCAACGGGTAAGGGCTATGGGACCGATGGTTGAGTTCAAGGAACTGGAACTGGAAGAGTGCTGGTCCGGAAAGGTCGACACCCCGGAGCTCAAAGAGGCTTACAACAGTATATAGACAGGACCCGAATGAACGAGACTGCACAAAACCCTGAAACCCCTCTGGTAGAAGACTCCTACTACAACGCCACTACCTCGGCGATCCGCTCCGAAGCGATCCGACTGCTTGGTGACGGAACGGTTGCTGCCGTTATCGGCTACGTGGCCGGCCGACGCAAAGGCACCTCTATGCCTGCGGTCATAACAGAGATCGAAAAGGCAAAAGAGCTCATCTTCTCCCCTGCCTGCCAGAACAACCTGGCCTTTTATCTCACCAAGGCAAAGAAAGAGATCAGCAAGAAGGGGAAGCTTGCCGTTGTTGTCAAGGGGTGCGACCTCCGAGCAGTGGCCGGGCTGATAGGTGAGAACCAGATCCGGCGTGAGGATATTTATATCATCGCCATTGCCTGCGCCGGAGTTTATGGAGCGAACGCCGACCGGACCCAGACCCTGACCGAATCCACGGTTGCCAGGAAGTGCCGCGAGTGCACGGTCCATCTCCCGGAAGGGGCTGACGTCGTAGCAGGAGTTCTGCCTCCGCTCCCTGAACTGGAGCCGTACGAATCGGTGGAACTGGCGAGTCTTGAGGCGATGACCGCCGCCGAGCGATGGGCCTTCTGGAAGGAACATTTCTCCCGCTGCATCCGCTGCCTTGCCTGCCGCCAGGTATGTCCGTTCTGTTTCTGCGAACAGTGCCTGTGCGACAGAAACCGCCCTCAGGCAGTGGATACCACCCCAAGGCCGGCCGGCAATATGGCCTGGCACATTGTCCGTGCCATGCACCTGACCGGTAGATGCGGCGGATGTGCCGAGTGCGAGCGGGTCTGCCCCATGGATATCCCGCTTAATCTCCTGAACCGGAAGATGGCGCAGGAGATGATGGAGATGTACGGACATGAGGCAGGGATGGCGCCCAAGGAGAAGGGGCCGCTAACGGAGTACAAAGAGAATGACGACCAGAGCTTTATAAAATAGGGAACGGCCCTCTTCCGCTAGCTCTGCGTAAGTCATCGGTCTTGCTTGTGCGCCGTAGCGCTGCTACGGCTCCGCGCAATCCCTCGACAGCCTTGATCTAATGAAAAATTGCTCGTTCCTGCAACTAATTAGGATCAATCATGCCGAAAACTATCACTGAACAGAACCTGCACCTCCTCATCGACAACCTGTTGAACGAGGGAACCCGGGTGGTCGGGCCAAAACGGGCCGGTGCCATGACCCTCTATGAGCCACTGGCAAAAGGGGACGAACTGGCCCTTGACCAGCTCCCCCGTCGTTCATCAAAGGAGACCTTCTTCCCTATCTGCGAGAATATACTCACCTATGAGAAGACAGATGGGAAGATGACGGTTCAGGATGCTGATACGGCGGGGTTTCCCGAGACGGTCCTGATCGGTGCACGTCCCTGCGATGCGGCTGCACCGGGGATTCTCGATGCGGTCTTCTCCTGGGACTTTAAGGATGAGTTCTATCTTGAGCGCCGGAACAGAACCACCATCATCGGCCTTGCCTGCATCACAGCGGACGACGCCTGTTTCTGTACCGCAGTCGGGCTCTCGCCGTCTGAGACGAAAGGCTCCGATCTCTTCCTCACCCCTCTTGAGGGGGGAGGGTATCTCTGTCAGCCACTGACCGGGAAAGGGGGTACACTACTTGCGAAGTATCCCGGGCTCTTAAGCAATGCAGGAAACGCCAGGCCACTGCCACTGGCTGAGCCTACCATTGCAGAGCTTGACCTGAAGAAGATCAGGGAGTGGCTGGACAATAACTTTGAACACCCCCTCTGGGCGGGTATTGCAGAGCGCTGCGTGGGGTGCGGTGCATGTGCCTTCGTCTGCCCGGCCTGCCACTGCTTTGATATCAACGATGAAGGGACCGAAAGCAAGGGGTGCCGCCGCAAGCACTGGGACGCCTGCGGGTTTGCCAAGTTCACCAATCACGCCTCGGGGCACAACCCACGGGACGTTCAGCCAAGCCGCTACAGAAACCGGATCATGCACAAATTCAAGTATTACGACGACAAATTCGGCCAGACCCTCTGCACCGGCTGCGGAAGATGCATCCGCGCCTGCCCGGTGGGGATCGATATCGCGGCCATTCTGCAAGACATCAACCACCAGGAACCATAACCAATGTGCGATCAGACGAAAAATATCTACAAACCCTACCTCGCCACCATCGATGCTATAATTGACGAAACCCCGGATGTCCGGACCCTGCGGCTGGTCTTCCAGGATGAAGCTGTGCGTGACTCTTTCACCTTCCGGGCCGGACAGTTTGCTGAGTACTCTGCCTTCGGCTCAGGCGAGTCGACCTTCTGCATCGCCTCTGCGCCAACAAGAAAAGGATACATCGAGTGCTGCTTCCGTTCGGTCGGCCGGGTGACCGAGGCGCTGCGCCGCTTGGAGATTGGTGACACGGTCGGCGTCCGCGGACCTTACGGCAACTCCTTCCCGATGGAAGAGTTCTTTGGTAAGAGCCTCGTCTTCATTGCCGGTGGTATCGCCCTTCCGCCTTTAAGGACTGTCATCTGGAACTGCCTCGACCTGAGGGAGAAGTTCAAGAAGATCACCATCGTCTATGGCGCAAGGACGGAAAGCGACCTTGTCTACAAAAGGGAACTGCAGGAGTGGGAGGAGCGGGGGGACGTGAGAGTGGTAAAGACTGTTGACCCCGGCGGCAATGGTCCCGACTGGGACGGCAGGGTCGGCTTTGTCCCGACGGTCCTTGAGGAGGCCGCACCATTATCAGAGAATACCATTGCGCTGGTCTGCGGCCCGCCGATCATGATCAAGTTCACCCTGCCGGTACTGGAAAAGCTTGGATTTACCGATGATACCATCTACACAACCCTTGAGAACCGGATGAAGTGCGGCCTTGGAAAATGCGGCAGATGCAATGTGGGAAACGTCTACGTTTGCAAGGACGGACCGGTCTTCACCGCTGCTCAGGTGAAAGCCATGCCGCAGGAGTTCTGATTTATAAGAATTTACCACCTCTAAGGGCTTTTCCAGGAAAACCTTGGATCACCTCAACACCCATTAACCCATCCCGCCCCAGAGAACTCTAACCGGCAAAAACAGATCGAGCCTCCCATTATCACCATCTGTTTTCTCACTAAAAAAACCTTACATTTGACTGGCCCGCTGCATTAAATTAGTGTAAACTAATTTAATCCCTCCTCCTGACTGTCGGCTGCCGACAGCATTGACCGTGAGCATTGGCATTCATATTTAGATATGGTACTGAGCAGCCGGCGCGCGTAATAAATCAGTAACTTACCCATAAATGACATGATTGAGAAGGGAGCTATGAGATGACGGAAATAGCTGATGGCCCGATACTTCTGGTGGAAGATAATAGTGACGATGAATTCCTGGCAATACGAACCTTACATAAGTTGGGATTTACCGATGTAACCGTTGTCCGGGATGGGCGTGAAGCAGTGACCATGCTACTGGGGGATGAAACTGCAGGGATGCCGCCCAGAATGCCAGTAGCGAGATTTATCCTGCTAGACCTGCGTCTTCCCAAACTGGACGGACTTGAAGTGCTGAGGAAGCTGAGGGAAAATGCCCGTACATCGAACCTGCCGGTATTTATCCTCACTTCTTCCGAGGATCCGCATGACAAGGAGTTTTGCAGGGACCTGAGTGCTCTGGCTTTTATACCCAAGCCCCTTACAGTCGATTCCTTTCGCGATACCCTGAAACGCTCTGGTCTCTGCCTGTAATCTAAACTGGTAACGCAGAGAGCCCTTCCTCTATGAACTGTTGTGCATATTTGCCGTAGTTCTGAGGTGATTTCTTCAACCATGCAATCTCGTCAGACGTAAGATCTCGCTTGTATCTGGCAGGAGCACCAACCCAGAGAGTATGTGGGGGTATGATCGTCCCTTCGGTCACCAGTGCCCGGGCTCCCACAAGGGCTCCGCAACCAACCACCGCCTTGTCCATCACCATTGCCTGCATCCCTATAAAGCAACCATCCTCCAGTGTGCAACCATGCAGGGTAACGCTGTGACCCACTGTCACATCGTCGCCGATGATCAGGGGCGCACCAGGATCTTCAGCATGCTTCCTGTGGGTTACATGAAGCATTGTCAGGTCCTGGACATTGCTCCGACTGCCGATCCGTATGAAGTTCACGTCGCCACGTGCCACCACGTTATACCAGATGCTGCTCTGCGACCCAATGGTAACGTCACCTATGATGACTGCGGTCTCGGCAATGAACGCGGAGGGGTCGATACTGGGCTGCATTCCCTTAAAAGGCTTTATCATAAAGAGTCCTCATAATGTATTAGTCGCGGGGAATTGCCAGCATTCGGTCAAGTGCCCGCTTTGCCGGGATTCGGATCTCTTCAGGCACCCTGACTACCGGCGACATGGAAAGAAGTGAATCACGGATATCCTCCAGCGATGTAAGCTTCATGTTTGGGCATATGAGGGCAGGTGATGCCAAGATGAACTCCTTCTCCGGGCTATCCTGCTTCAGCTTGTAAAGAATACCGGCCTCTGTCCCTATTATAAATCGTCTAGCCTTGCTTTTCCGGCACCAATCATACATCCCGGATGTTGAAGTGACATGGTCGGCCAGACCCACAACCGCCGGGTTGCACTCGGGGTGACAGATGAACAGGGCGTCAGGGTACTCTCCCTTAAGACGCTTCACATCCTCGACCTTGAGCCGTTCATGGGTAGGACAGTATCCTTCCCAGAAATGGAAGATCTTGTCGGAGCGCGCGGCGACAAATCGACCCAGGTTCTTGTCCGGTACGAAGATAACCTCCCGGTCTGGTAGTGAGTTCACAACCTTCACCGCATTGGCAGATGTACAGCAGATGTCGCTTACCGCCTTTACCGCAGCTGATGAGTTGACGTAAGTGACCACAGGAACGCCTAGGTGTTGCCCTTTGAAAGCAATCAGCTCCTCGGCTGTGACCATGTCTGACATAGGGCACCCTGCATCAAGCCTCGGCAGCAGTACTGACTTGTCAGGAGAGAGGATGGCAGCCGACTCGGCCATGAAATGGACCCCACAGAAAACTATGACAGAGGCTTCAGTCTTGGCGGCCTCCATGGAAAGCCCGAGAGAATCACCTGTCAGATCTGCGATCTCCTGCACCTCGTCTCGCATGTAGTTGTGAGCAAGCAGGACCGCGTTCCGTTCCTTGAGAAGCTCTCTGATTTCCTGCCTGATACGCACTTCCATGGTTTCCTCGGATATATGCAACATTAACCCTGTATGCAACGTGATGTGACAGCAGGAAATCAACTCCTCCTGCAGCTATAACCATCTGTAATTCATAGCATATTTACCTGCCTTTGCTGGCGTGAAATGTAGCATATTCTGTTACAGGTAAACAAGCTTATTTAACCTGTCACGGTTCCGTGTGAAATCCCCAGGATCAGGGCGTTACCGGCAGGCATACAGATTAGTCCCGCCGGTAGTGGGGAAGGTGAAGCTAAACAGCTACCCCTCTTATTTATATGCCACAATGCCAAAAGCATTTGGAATTCTGACCAGCTTTCTGAACCCTGCTTCTTTAAGCCGTTTGAGCACGCCGGTTGTAACGCGGGCACCCATGGCGCTGTCCGGATCGCCAATATAATGGAACATCTTGCCGCGCGGCCCCAGAATACGGAAGGCATTCCGGTAGAATTTCCCTGAGTATAAATCTCCTGCAAGGCTCATACTTGGCGGATCGTGCAGAATCGCGGAGAAGGATTCCGGTGAAAACCTTTCAATTTCCTCCGCACTATCTCCTATAAGTTGCATGATTTTGGGATTGTTAAAAAGCTCTCTAGACCAGGGGTTATGGCGGGCTATCTCCTGAGCTATAGGATCGAACTCGATGGTTATGACCTGTTTCGCGCTCTTTGAAGCAGCAATGGCAGTGTAGCCAAGGCCGGTTGCAGTATCCAGAACCTGGCCGTGAAAAGGAGCAATGGTCTCAACCATGTATTGTGCAGCACAGAGTGGCGTTATGTCTTTGATGCGATGCATTGGGAAGCCGGCAATGATCATTGCTGGCGCGTCATGTGTCGGCATAAGTGAAAAAGAGCGCCTGGTATGGATGGAATATCCCTTGATGGCATAGAGCGTGTTGTCGAATACGTAAAAGCAGCTGTTTTTATCTGAATCAATCTCTGCTATCTGGTCCCAGGTGAGGATGATTCCGCCCGGAAAAGTAACTTTGTCAGGACCAACAATCGCTTCAACTGAGCTTATTCCCAGATCAATTGTGGTGCGAGCAGACGATGTGCCATCACGCTTTGCCTGCAGCAACACTGCGGTTTGGTAATATGAAAAAACCGGATGCTGTACTCTCGAATTGTTCTTATCAGTCAACGAAATATCCTAATGTTATACGTGGGGCATTCGGGTGGCTCCACTAGTTTGTATGATGCATGGTGTAACAAATTTTGATGAAAGATATCAAGTAAGAGAGCTTCCTGCAACCCGCAGATAATATACCGATTTTCTCTTGTGTAAATAGTCCATTTTGGCCACGGAATCTAGCAACTATATAGCAAGCCAAAACCCTGGGTCAAAATGACTGTCGAGCTATCATGGGTCCATAGGGTCAGGTTGGCAGTATGTTCAAAAAGCACAAGTTCCAAGATATGTCAAACTCTTAGCGGCAATTCCAGGTTGACTTTCCGTAAGCAAGCGGCGAATATTGGAAGATTTCCGGTTCAGCCTAGGTTGTGCCACATTATCAGCAAGGAGCCTATTGTGCAGATACTCTTCGGAACCGATGGCTGGCGCGGGGTTATCGCGCGTGAATTCACCTTTGACAACCTCGCCTTGGTAGCACAGGCTACAATGGATTATCTCTACCGCGAGGGGCTTGCACACAAGGGTCTGGTTATCGGCTATGACCGTCGATTCTTATCGCGTGAGTTTGCCGAACGGGTGGCGCAAATCGCCGCCGGCAATGGTCTCAGTGTATGGCTCACAGACGACTATGCACCTACCCCGGCAGTTTCATGGGCAGTCCATGAGAAGAGGGCTGGAGCGGGAATCATGATAACCGCCAGCCACAATCCTGCCGTTTATAACGGCTTCAAGGTTAAGGAGGCATTTGGCGGCTCCGCAAGACCCTCAACAACAAAAGCTCTGGAGTCGCTGGTTGCTGCAAACCTCGCTTCAGGAAGAGATATCAAAGAAGTCCTGTTGCCAGAGGCCATATCCTCCGAACTGGTGACCCTATTCGACGCATCAGCCGGCTACCTCGCTCAACTTGGACGCTACGTAGACCTGAACCTGATCAGCAAGGCACACATCCCACTTGTGGCTGACATGATGTTCGGCGCCGGTAGCGGCTTCTTGAAACGTCTTCTGCCCCAGGCAACGGAGATTCATTCCGACTATAATCCAGGCTTTGGCGGATGCCCTCCTGAGCCGACCGAAGAACATCTGACGGAACTTGCCGACTTGGTTAAGAGCGGCTCCTACCGTGTCGGCCTAGCACTTGATGGTGATGCAGACCGTATCGGCGCAGTAGACGAGACCGGCTCTTTTTTCTCTTCCCACATGATTTTTACGGTACTGCTCCGCCACCTTTACGAACGTAAGGGCTTACGCGGAGGCGTTGTTAAGACCGTCTCCACCACACGCATGATTGACCTCCTGGCTGAAAAGTACGGACTGGAGTTATTCGAGACACCGATTGGGTTTAAGCATATCTGTGAACTGATGATGGCAAATGACATCCTGATGGGGGGTGAAGAGTCAGGCGGCCTTGGAGTTAAGGGGCACATCCCGGAGCGGGACGGCATCCTGATGGGATTGCTTCTGCTCGAAGCAATGGCCATGTCCGGCAAGGGGCTACGACAGCTCCTGAACGAGACCATGGATGAAATCGGGCACTTTTATTACCGTCGCATCGATCTCCCCATTGGGCAGGAAGCCAAGGCGCAGCTTATCGTCCGGCTTAATACCGACTCTCCGGCATTAATCGGCGGACTGACGGTTTCAGCTACAAACTTCAGAGACGGTTTCAAGTTCATCTTTGCCGACAATTCCTGGCTTCTGATCCGTCCATCCGGGACCGAACCGGTGCTGAGGCTCTACAGCGAGGCACAGGACCCAGCCGTTGTTGAACGGCTTCTCTCTGCGGCAAGAGAGCTGGCCGATGGATCTGGCGAAACTCCTAATATTCAGACTTTTTAAGAGGTTCACGCGAAATAGCATTTATGGATACCCATTACCGCCTAAAATTTCCTGAGGAGATCGAGCTCGAAAGCAAGAAGTCAGAGCTTGATCGTCTCAAGGCTAAGCATTCGGCACACCAGGCAACATTGGACAAGCTGAAAAGCGAACTCCGACTGTTTGAAAAGGTTTACGATCAGGTCATAGGCCAGCGCATCGCAGAGATGAACAACCTTGAATCTCTGTTAGGCAGCCTTAATAAGGGTTTGACGAACCTGACGGACGAAACAGATTCTTCTTCGGAAGGTGAGTGGAGTGGCCACCTGCACGCTACCAACCTGCTGAATGAAAATGATGATATCCCTCTCGATAACGAGCGGAAAAGTCTTAAAGCTCTCTACCGGGAGCTGGCCAAATCCATACATCCGGACCTGGCTCTGAGTGAAGGAGAGCGGGCAAGAAGGCAGAAATTGATGGCATTTGCCAACTGCGCCTATGCAGAGGGGAATCGCCAGGCTCTTCTGGATATCCTGAAGGAGTGGGAACATAGCCCTGAGAAGGTTCGCGGAAAGGACATTGGCGCGGAACTGGTTAAGGTTATCAGACTTATCTCCAAAGAATGCGAAGAGATTCACACCGTGGACGCCCAAATCAACGAGCTCAAGTCAACAGACACCTACCTGTTCAAGCTTCGCGTAGATGAAGCGGTTGCAAAAGGGATTGACCTTCTGGCCGAGATGGCTGCCACGGTAGACCTCAACATCGCAAATGCCCGAAAGCGTCTCTCTGACTTAAAGGGTGAGCCTGAGCCTTTTGCAGCTCAAGGTTCACAGCTTGACAACCGCATCATTCGTTTTCCGACAGATGTACCTTGCGGTGTCTTGTATGTCCGCAAGAAAAGCTCTTTAAATTACTGCGACTGGCAAGAGCTCTGCTTGGCCAAGGGAGCCCGAACTATACCTCTCGGCATGGCGGTGCGCCTTGACGTAAGGGGAGACGGCTCAACTGACCTGGAATTTCTGAAAGAGTTGCAGTTTGATGACCTTCAGTCCCTGTTTATGTACGAGATAAGCGACGTCACCCTTGGATACATCGACCACCTGACTGGACTGGAAGAGATGTATCTCTCGGACTCCACAGTCACGGATAAAGGGCTCTGGAAGCTTTCTGCCCTCCCCGACCTCAAGCGAATATATCTCTATCACACAGACATAACGGATGCGGGACTTATTGCACTCTATGGTCTGAAAAAGCTATCTCAGTTTACCTGTAGCGGGACTCAGATTTCGGATTCGGGGCTGGAACGCCTTCAGCAGGTAATCCCCGGTATCAAGACCCTCAATTTCCCATGGCGTTACGGTAAAAAATAGCGGACGCCCACCTTCGCCAAAAACCTCTATAGTTTACCTGAAAAAATATTTTTTCAATAGACTGTAAAGATTCGATCAGTGCGCTATACTATATTCAGGTAGCTACCTGTAACATGACTGATCGGGAAAGGAGGACACTATTATAGAGGACACTCCACCGGGCAGGAAAATCAAATTCAGTGTAGAACTTAACCGGCCATAAACAGCAGAGCCGGTAAAAACCCATGAAATGGGAACTTGGAAGTGAATAAAAAAGAGGCCCGCCGGAACTGGCGGGCCTTTCACTTTCTTATAATTTCTACTTTTGCGACAATCGGTGCACACACTCAACCATGTATATCGCATTCTCCGGTGAGACGGTCGGCAAGATGCCGTGACCCAGATTGAAAATGTGACCAGGTCGACCAGCGTTTTCATCCAATATCCGCTTGACCTCTTTCTCGATGACCTCCTTGGGCGCATAGAGTACAGTAGGGTCGAGGTTCCCCTGAACAGCCATCTTCTGTCCGAGAATATCGCGGGCCTTGCCCAAGTTGGTGTGCCAGTCAAGTCCCATCACGTCACCACCCGCCTTCTGCACCGAATCCAGCATGGTGCCGGCACCCTTCACGAAATGGATGACCGGCGTTTCTAGCCTGTTCAGACCGTTGATCAGCTTCGTGGTGTAAGGCAGAACGTACTTTTCGTAGTCGGACGGAGAAAGTATCCCCCCCCAGGTATCAAATATCTGGATAGCCTGTGCGCCGGCCTTTATCTGGGCGTTCAGGTACTCCATGGACATCATGGTGATCTTATCCATGAGGGCGGCGTAGACCTCGGGAGCCTTGTACATCATCTCCTTGATCTTCGCAAAGTCCTTTGATCCCTTACCTTCAACCATGTAGCAGGCGAGGGTGAACGGAGCTCCGCCGAAACCGATAAGCGGTACCTTGGTTGCCAACTCGCGGCGAAGAATCTTGATTGTCTCAAGTACGTAGGGAACGTCCTGTTCCATCTCGGGAATCCGTAGAGCCTCAACGTCAGCCATAGTACGGATCGGATGCTCGAAAACCGGCCCTGGAACGAAATCCAGCTTCATCCCCATCGGCTCAACAGGGGTAAGGATATCGGAAAAGAGAATGGCTGCATCGACCTTGAGGATCTCCACCGGCTGGATGGAAACCTCTGCGGCCAGGTCAGGAGTCTTGCAGAGTTCCAGAAAGGTGCACTTGCTGCGAACCCGCATGTAGTCCGGAAGATAGCGGCCTGCCTGACGCATGAGCCATACGGGGGTTCGGTCAACCGGCTTGCCCCAGCAGGCGTCGAGAAAACGAGTATTCATGATGATCTCCTTAGTAACAAAATTTCTATTTCGCCGCAAAGACGCGAAAAGCGCAAAGATAAGACAAACCAAGTCTAAATGACTTTTCTTTGCGTCCTTTGCGCTTTAGCGGTTCAAAGGTTATTTCTCTTCCGCCTTATTTTGTACTCGAATAGGAACATAATTGCAAAACGGCTCTTCCGCCATGTAATCCCCATATACCGCATCAGCCCTGGCGCGGCAACCGCCACAGACGTTTATGAATTCACATTCACCGCACTTACCCTTGTAGGCCTTGAAATTGCGAAGATCCCTGAATATATCAGAGTTTTCCCAGATCTCTCGGAACGGGGTGGTTTTGACATTACCAGCGGACCGATGGAAATAGGAGCAGGGCTTTACGTTACCGAAACAGTCGATGAGACAGATGGTCTGAGCCGCGATGCACCCCTTTCCACCGCCGGTGGAGAACGTCAGGGAGCGACGCTCGAATTTGATCCCTTCGGCCTTGGCCTTTTGCGGAACGATCCGGTAGTAATGTGGAGCGCAGGTGGGGCGCATCAGTATGTCGTCTTCCAACTTCTCCTGCTGGTAATGCCAGTCGAGAATCTCTTCGTAATCCTCCTTGGTTATCAGTTCGCTCATGATCTCCTCGCCGCGACCGGTCGGGACTATCATGAACATATACCAGGCAGTTGCACCCAGAGACTTGGCCACCTTGAAGGTATTGGCGATATCGTGCTGATTGCGCTTGGTGAACGAGGAATTGACAAGGAACTTCTGCCCATGTTTACGAAAGTGTTCAGCCGCGTTCAACACCCCCTGGAAGGCGCCGGGACAGGAGCGGAAATCATCGTGGACCTCTGCAGTTGAGCCGTCAAGGGAAAGCGACACCATCTTTATGTCAGCCTTCTTCATCTTCTCACAGACCTCGTCGGTAACCAAGGCTCCATTGGTGGCCATGCACATACGCAGACCAAGGGATGTGCCGTACTCGGCCAGCTCAAAGATATCCTGGCGAAGCAACGGCTCTCCGCCTGAGAGAACCACCACCGGCTTGGAGAAGTCGGCGATTTCCTTGAGCAGCTTCTTCCCTTCATCTGTCGTAAAGTCCCCCTCTGAGGAGGTCATGTCTGACGAACAGCGGCAGTGGACGCATTTAAGGTTGCATTTCTGCGTAGTTTCCCAGGCAACCCATTTCGGGATGAACTCTTCAGCCATTGATTTCTCCAGTTAAAATGGTATCGGGAAATCCTACTATGAAATTGCTTAACGACTCAAGCAGAATCGCTCATGATCAAGAAGACCAAGAAGTGTCTCTAATGCGCATAGTAACGATCTTCACGTGGTTCCGATACTATACTTTTTGTCTGGTCTGTTTCGGTGTCCAGCGGAAAGAGTAAAGAAAAGAGGCTGCCACGTCCGCAGGGACCCTCAGTGACCCAGACCAGTCCACCATGCGCCTCCATAATCCCCTTTACGATTGAAAGTCCAAGACCTGAGCCCTTGGACATGAATTCTGTCTTGCCTGAAGAGTGGTAGGCAATGTCCCCAACACCGTAAAATTTCTCAAAAACCCTTAGCCGCTCCTCAGTGGGGATTCCGACACCATTGTCGCAGACATTGAATCGATAGTAAAGCTCAGCTCTATTCAGCCCCCTGGGAAATGCGGGGTAAAACTCCTTGAGGATCGGCGTTTCTGCGACAACCTCAGCCCTTTCGACAAAACGACCCAAGAGGATCAGTTCTCCACCATCAGGGGTGAATTTAATGGCATTTTCCATAAGGTTACGGATCACCATCTTCGCAAATCCTTCGTCTACCGGCACCGGTTTTTCATCTCCAACGATCTGAACGGTTATGTGACGCTTTGATAAGGGTAAAGAAAAACTGTCATAAACATCACGTGCCATCCCAATCAAATTAAGTGGGCGTTTATGCAACACGACTCCCTTGGTTTCGAACCTGGATATGGAAAGCAGATCTTCAACCAGATTTTTAAGTTGCATGACACCCTCGTGAACCGAAGAGAATATATCATGCTGCTCGCTGCTTAGCTGCAACCCACTGTACTTTATGAGAAACTCCACCCCACCGAGAATAGATGTTATTGGGGTCTTCAGCTCATGCGATGCCATGCCGATAAAGCTGTTTTTTGCACGGTTGAGTCGGTCCAACTCGATGTTGGCCAGCTTCACCTCGTGCAGATTCTCTCGAAGAGCCTTTCTGCTTCGCTGCAACTCTGCTGCTTTCTCTTTCATCTGTGCATAGAGCATGTGATTCTCAATGAAAACGGCCAGCTGACTGCCGATGGAGGTAAGAAGGAAGATTTCCCTGTCGGTGAAATTCTTCTCTGACTTGTGGGCAACCATCAGTACCCCCATCACTTCTGCTCCGATCTTCAGGGGGACCGCGCACCAGGCATGGATGCCGACATCCTGTGCCGCTACGATCACCTCCGGTGGTAGATCCTTGCTGGCCAGTGCCCTTGCTTTGAACGCGTTTCCTGCCAGCACCTCGCCGACCCAAGGGGCATAGTTGAGAAGTTTTTTTATGGCCGGCTCGAAATCGGTGGAAAAGCCAAGAGAAGCCTTGAGCTTTAGTGTCCCTTTTTCAAGGAGATGGATGCACGAAAAGTCGATCCTGAGCATGTTGTGAATCTGGAAGAGGACGTCATTAAGGATCTCCTTGGACTCTCGCTCCGAATTGAGGCGGAAGGCAATGGCGTAAAGGGCGAGAAGCTCTCGGTCGCTGACCCGTTTTTCTTCCTCCATCCGTTTGCGCCGTGATACGTCCTTGACTATGTGTACCATGGCGCTACGTATGGCATCATCCCGATTTTCGGTTTGTACTCCTTGCATCAAGCAGCTGGTCACAGTAAACCAACCATTCAGGGCAGGAAAGCGCAGGTCCTCCATTCCGCTCTGCAGCCCCTCGGAGCAATTAAAAGCGCCAACATCGGAGGTCTTGCCATCATAGAACAGATCGCTTATCTTCCTCCCAATGATCCTGGGGTAATCAGAATGGAAATAATCAATAACCCGCCTGTTGCAACGGGTTATCACGCCGCTGTCATCTGTAACAAGAATCAGG
Source organism: Geobacteraceae bacterium (assembly GCA_043725245.1). Lineage (GTDB taxonomy): Bacteria > Desulfobacterota > Desulfuromonadia > Geobacterales > DSM-12255 > Geoanaerobacter. The sequence continues at coordinate 28,834 of JAYSLX010000106.1, forward strand.
TCGGTTACTGCATCAAAGACCGCCTCCCACTCGACCTTACCCATAAGGATCGCCTGCTCGGCCCTGTGCCGTCGCCTACGTTCTTCGGCTTCGCGCAGAGACCTATCAACAGCGGGAACCAGCCTCGCAAGGTTGTCCTTCATCAGATAATCGGTTGCCCCGGCCTTCATGGCCGCAACTGCCTGGTCTTCTCCGATCTTCCCGGAAACGATCAAGAACGGCAGGTCCAATCCGCTTTCCTTGAGGATTTCCAGTGCCGCAGTCGCACTAAAGCCCGGAAGCCGGAAATCGGAAATCAGCATGTCCCACGATTCCTCGGCCAGAGCCTGGCGGAGCTCTATGGAGGTCTCCACGCGGCAATGTCGGAGAATATAACCGCCAGAGCCCAGTGCATGGAGGACAAGCAGCATGTCATCTTCCGAATCCTCGACAAACAAGACTTTCAGTTCCTGAGACATCCCTACCCCCCGCGCGATTAACTAATTCAATGTTTCCCCTTTAACCTCTGCAGCAGGAAGGAGTATACAGAAGGTGCTGCCGTACCCCTCCTTGCTTTCTGCCCAGATAAAGCCGTGATGCGCATCCATGACCTTGCGACAGAAGGCAAGCCCCAGCCCGGTGCCCCTCGTCTTCCCGAGACGGCGGTTTCTGGCCTGGGCGAAGCGATCAAAGATGTTATCCAAAGAATCGGAAGGGATACCTACACCGTTGTCTGTCACAGAGACCATGAGGTATCTCCCCCCCTCTGGCAGTGATGACTCTGGGTAAAGCCCTTTACCTATCCGGAAGATAACGTTTGCTGTATTGTTGATCATCTCGACACGTATGATTATTTTGCCCCCTTCCGCTGTGAACTTAAACGCATTAGACAGCAGGTTGCCCAGAACCCGGTTGATTTTCCCACGATCGAAAGAAACTTCCGGAAGGTTTTCGTCCATTTCCAGTGCCAGCTCCAACTGAGCACGACTCGCGACCGGCTGATAACGGTTCAGTATCTTCTGCAGCAGACCGCATGGATCATCCAGCTTGAAAGCCATGGTCATCTTCCCTGCCTCGAACTTATGCACATCCAGCAGAGTATCTATCATTTCAACCATCTCGGCGCAGCTCTCCACGGCAGATTCCAGATATTCTTTCTGGTCGGCGTTTACCTTCCCCAACATCCCATCATGAACAAGGTCAAGAGAGCCGACAATGGCAGTAATGGGAGATTTGAGATCATGGGAGAGCATGCTGACAAAGTCTTCTTTTTCTTTCTCCAATGCTTTGAGTGTTGAGATATCACGCATGATTTCAACGCTTCCGATCAGACCGCTACTATCCCTGAGGGGGGCAGCACTTGAGAGTACAGGCATAGAGCGGCCCGGCAGGTTAAGTGTATAGGTAATATCCCTGCAAGGCTCAGCAGATTTCAGGGCTACCATGCAGGGGAGTTGTTCAGGAGGGATATCTGCCAGGATCACTTCAGAAGCAGCCCTGCCAATGAGATCCACGCGTGAGAGCCCAAGCTCTTCCTCAAGCCTCCGATTGACAGTCATCAAGCGCCCCTCTGTATCCACAGCTATTAATAGGTCTTCCATGCCTTCAAGTATAGCTGCGACCTTCTGCTGCTCGCGTGCAAGGTCTTCCTGGAGACGGCGGTTTTCCAATCTGGCCCGGTTAAAGGAAATAGCCCGCTCAACTTTTTTTGCCGCCTCATCGCTGGAGAATGGCTTTGCTATGTAATCTATCGCTCCCTTTTTCATTGCCTCGACAGCTATCGACTCATTGCCGTGAGCGGTCATCATCACAACCGCCACGTCCGGAAACTCTTGTTGCGACCGCTCAAGAACCTGTAAACCGTTAAGTCGCGGCATTTTTATATCCAGCAGCATCAGGTCGAAACACTGCTTTGCCAGACATTCAAGTGCCTCCAACCCATCGTGAGCCCGGACGGTCCGATATCCGGCATCTTCAAGCTGCAGCTTGAGAATAAGACTGATGTCAGCCTCATCATCGACAATAAGAATTGTGTCACCTCTCATGGTGCTCCTCGTAAACCGGCACGGTAAAGGAGAAGACGTTTCCCCCGGATGAGTTGGTTTCATAATATATCCTGCCATGGTGCCTTTCGACTATCTCCTTGCAAATGGCAAGGCCAAGCCCGGTCCCACCCCTGGAGCCCATGTCGTCACGCTCCAGTTGCTGGAATTTTCTGAATAGTTTTACACGATCAGACCACTGAATCGACCGACCACTATCAACCACCGAAATAGTTACAAAATTGTCGGCGAGAGCTGCATTAACCATCACAACCTTCTGCTCGGAAGAGAATTTCACTGCATTGGAGAGAAGATTCGTCAGAACCTGTATCAAGCGGTCGTAATCGCCAAAAACCGGCGGGAGGTCGTCTGGTAAGCAGTTTATCACCGTAATCCCTCGCCCTATTGCAAACCCCTTTATCTCCTCTATGGAATACATTACGAGCTCATTGACCGACTGGGGTGAGAATTCAAATCCGACCTTACCAGCCTCGATTTTTGAAATATCCAGGATATCATTGATTAACCTTATGAGACGGTCGGTATTTCGAAGACATACGGCAATAAGCTCCCGCTCTGTGGCTGTCAGCCACTTTCCTTTGTTCATGATGAACTGCAAGGCGCCCTTTATCGAGGTGAGAGGTGTCTTGAGTTCATGGGAGACCGTGGAGAGGAAGTCGGCTTTCATCCGGTCTACCTCCTCTTCGGTAGAGGCATCCCTGAGTGACATGACCACACCCGCACCAACATCGTCTCGGTCGAGCAGTTGTGCCAATGAAACGAGCAGTTTTTTTCCCTTTACATGTATTATCGCCTCTCTCTGCTGGATGCTACCGTCACCTGAACCAGCTCTTTCTACAATCCGCGCAAGGTCGGCAAAACCTTCATAAGCCGCAAGATCGGTAAGAAGGTAGCCCAGAACCCTATGGGGTACGATTTCAAAAAATTTCTGGGCTGCGTGGTTGAACTGGATGACCCGGTTTTTGCTGTCGGTAACAACCATCCCTTCCAGCATACAGGAAAGAATTGCTTCCAGCATGCCCATTTGGTGCTGCAATCGGATGGTCCTCTCCTCGACCTTTTTTTCCAGCAGCTCATTTAACTCCTGCAACGCCTCTGTCTTGGCCTCGATGGTACTGTTACGCTCCGTCAGGGTACTTGCCATACTGTTGAATGAACGGGCCAGCTGTCCCACCTCGTCGCTGGAAACAACCTCCACCTGTTGGTTGAGAAGACCCGCCTCTATCATGCGCACACCGCGAGCCAAGCTGCGAAGAGGTTCAGCCAGGTGGCGGGAGACTACGAAGGCGACTCCAAAGGAGAGGAGTATGGCAATGACTGCGGCTTCAATTATGTTTCGTTCGCTTTCCTGCCTGATACGGCGGTATCCATTGACATCGAGCCCCACTGAAAGGGAGCCGATAAATACCCCTCTACTGTCAAGCAGCGGGAAAAAAGTTGTACGGTGGGCCTGTGTACCAATCTTAACGTCACCCAAATAGGTGTGTCCGGCTGAGAGATGTGCCAGAATCTCCGGGTTAAGCTGCGTGGAATTGAGCATATCCTTATGACTGCTGATAATTGTATGCCCAAGCTGTGTCAGAGCGATATGGCCCTCTTTTCCGAAAAGCACCCCATATTCATCTGCCAGGTGAGAGTCACTGTTAAGGAGATCACCGGCAACCAGTGCCCCTATTACTTCTCCTCCCCCCACCACCAAAGGTACGACGACCGTGACAACCAAAGAAGCATCTTTGTATGACCGTTCAAGGGGTTGCAATTGACCCATCTCGCGTATCAAGGCCTGGCTTGTCAACATCTCTGTGGAAATAATGGCTTTTTTTTCTTTGAAAGCTTCATCAAGTAGAACAGGTACTGCAAACTTATCGCCGAAGGAGGCCTTGTTGGTCCGTGCCAAAACTCGATTATTCGCATCGACAACGGTAATGAAATCTATGTACGGCAGAATGGCGTGCCATTGATCGAGTGTCTCGGAAAGCCAAACCTGATCGACATTCTGAACCTTTATTTTGAGTTCTTCTGAGACGGATTGCCTGAGCAGTGCATCGCGAACCGCAACGCCCCGGGAATAGAACTGGTGCTGGAGATACCGCATCCGTTCGGCAAGCTCGGTATCGATCTGACGGGCTACGAAGGAGTCAACGCTGACTATGGTTGTATAAAGGAGGATAGAAAAGGATATTACCAGCAGAAGCAGGATAGCGAGAAGCAACTTTGTGCGAATGCCGACGAAAAGAGTCATGGTAGACCTTATTCCAACTCCAGATCAAGGCGCTATCTTCGTTGGCTCGTCTTCGGCTCCTCAACGTACGAATTGTACGCCTTTGTCGCCTCAATCCTCGTCACCTTGATTTCATCCTTGATCTGAAATTGGAATTACGGGTTCTCGCCAGGCGAGCGATACGGGAATAATCCCGACTTTAGTGAGTTAGAAATCATTTTCTGCGTTATTTGAGCAGAAGATATTTTTGTTAACGCACTCATCCTTTTTATCAGGGGAAGGCTATTAAAGGCCTTCCGCCTTGAGATCGCGAGTCATAAGCTCCACTACTGCAGAGCGAGCAGGTTTGTCCTCATAGAGCACCTTATAGACCTGCTCGGCAATCGGCATCTCGACCCCGTGACGTTCAGCCAGTTTCCAGGTAGACTCAGCTGTTTTAACACCTTCGGCCACCATGCGCATCTCAGCGAGGATATCAGGCAGCCTTCTCCCCTTTCCGAGCTGTATTCCGACTGTTCTGTTTCGGGAGAGGTCTCCGGTACAGGTAAGAACAAGGTCTCCCATACCGGCCAAGCCTGCAAAGGTATCAGCCCTTGCACCCATGACCAGGCCGAGACGGGTAATCTCTGCGAGTCCACGAGTGATAAGTGCTGCCCGAGTATTGTAACCGAAACCGAGTCCGTCCGCTATGCCGGCAGCTATTGCGATGACATTCTTCAGTGCACCAGCAAGTTCCACACCGATGACGTCACTGTTGGTATAGACCCTGAAAAACCTGCTGTTGAAGGCATCCTGAACCTGACAGGCTACGCTCTCCTCTGCGGAAGCTGCCACAACCGCAGTCGGCATCTCAAGTGCCACCTCACGCGCAAAACTCGGACCGGATAGGACGGCAAAACGACGGAAAAGAGGGGGGGGGAGAAGTTTCTCGTATATCTGGGAAACCGCCAGCAGACTTTCAACCTCTATCCCCTTGGAAGCACTAATTATGACAGAAGATTCTGAAATTGCAGGGATAGCTTCACGCAGAACCCCACGCAACAACTGTGATGGCACCACGAATAGGAGCATATCCTTATCTACCACCGCCTTGACCAAGTCATTGGTGTAGGCAAGAGTTTGGGCAAGGGTTATACCAGGCAGAAAAAGCCCATTGATCTTTGTGGCTCGCATCTCCTCCACAAGCTCTGACTCATAGGCCCAGAGCGTAACTCTGTGCCCTTTTTTCGCAAGGAGATCCGCAAGGGTAGTTCCCCAGCTCCCCGCACCGATAACCCCTATAGTATGCATCGTGTCAGTCCCACCATTCGTCATCATCCGCCTCATGGGGATGTTCTCTCAAGTCGTAACCTTCAGCCATAGCCTCACGTGCCGCATCCATGCTCTCGAGGGCAAGCTGACGTAGAAATGGGTGCAGATGGTACGGCATGGTAAAGTTGCCCAGGTTGAGCGCAGTGGCCAGCGTTACTTCCGCCAGAGATCGATCACGTCCTGTTTTTAATAGTAGATCGGCAGTGAGGAGAAGTCTGTTCCTTATCTGCTCCACAATGGGCGCAATCAGTTCGCGGCAGAAACAGTCAAGTATGGCATCGAGCCCTCTTGCCAGGGATTTTCCATCCCCTTTCTTCTCAAGTGCGATCCACTCCTCGGAAAAATCATAGACCCTGCAGGTAGCCATGTACCAGCCGGCAAAATAATCATCGTCAAAGAGCCCGGCACTACTCACGATCTGCTGTGTTGCGCGGGAGAGGGCATTGAGGTCGAAGGCAGTGAAATCAGGCAGGTATGGAGTTGGGGTCAGCTCTACTCCATTGAAAATGCCCTTGAAAACGTAGTATTCCGGAGGTAGTTGAAACAGGGTGTCTTGATTGCGGAAGAGGGCGTCGCGCAACAATTGTAATGCATAGGGGAGGGGGATACTAACCAGCCCCTCTTCATCAGTCCTCTCGTTGCTCAGTTCGTCGAACTCCTTGACCGATATGTTGCCTGAGCCCCATGCAGCCCTGACCCCCGTGGTTTCGTGAAGATGGAGGCATATGAAAGCCAGCTGCCCGGAGCCGCACCAGCGTGCAAACCAGAGAGTACGATAGCCAGCCCCATCAAGCGGGCTGACCCAGGAAACATGGAAGGGGTTCTGATTTGGTAGCAGATCGACAGAAGTTGGTTGGATTCCCAGAAAGGAGAGTCGTCTCAGTCCACGCCTGCAGAGTTCCCGGAGAGGCTCTTCAGCAGTGGCCTCACAGCGAGCCAAGACAGCAGCTGCCCTTGGATCTCTTATCTTGCCGAGTGCGGATACTGCTTCTACCACAAGCTCAGGAGTATCGAGTCCGAGCATGATCTCAATCAGCCCCATAACCCTCTGGTCCGAAACCTGCGCCAGTTCCTGGACGATTGCCAGTTGCATCTCCTGAGGGTACTGAAGGAAGTCTTCCATGAACATAATCAGCCCTTCCTCACCCCGGTCCAGAAGCCGTGGAAGGGTTTCCGCCAGAGGCCCGCGGAAATCGTCCATCAGGCGGGCAAATGCGGGAGTGCTGATGTCCACGCCATAATCCTGCAACGCCCCTAGAAGAGCGGATTTTGCAGAGCTATCCAGGTCGGTTCGGCGCAGTGAAATCTGTATCAGCTGGTCAAGCCAAGGCTCGTCATCAAAAAAATCCAACAAATATGCATATTTGGAAATGAGATCGCCATCCGTTTCTCGCCAGAGGCGTCTCACCAAGGGAGAGAGGGCGCGCTTGCCGGCCGGTTTAAGAGAGCGACCGATCTCATCCATTTCATCAAAGGTTGTATCCTCCCGTTCCACCTGTTTCAGGAGCTGGAGTATCCCATGCCGTTCTTTGAGGCTTTCATCTATGGTTTTGCGTCTTTCCATATTGGTATCTGCCGTAGGAATAAAACTTGTGTTTGCCTTGAATCCGGAAGAGCTCAGAGTTCTCCCCTTTACTCGTCCCCGCTTTCCATGACTTCGTCCTCTGGCAACTCCTCGTCAATGGTAGATGTGTCATCACTTTCATCCTTCTCTGCGAGTTTTGCCACAGCAACGATCCGCTCTTCTGTCTCGGTAACCATAAGGCGAACCCCCTGGGTATTGCGGCCGATCACCGAAAAGCCGGCTACCGGCATCCGGATGATCTTTCCCTGGTCCGAAATCAACATCAGGTCGTTCTCGTCCGTAACCTGCTTGATATCCACCACACAGCCGTTCCGCTCAGTGGCCTTGATGGTGATTATCCCCTTGCCGCCACGGGTCTGGGTGCGGTACTCGGTCAGTTCGGTACGTTTGCCAAAACCGTGCTCGGTCACGGTGAAGATAGTTGATCCGGTGAAAGCCTCATTTATGATCTCCATTCCGATCACAAAGTCATCAGCCTCCAGTGTCATGCCACGCACCCCTCTTCCGACTCGTCCGATAGGACGCGCATCCTCTTCCTTGAAGCGGATTGACTTGCCGTTCTTGGAGGCGAGCAGCACATCCTGCCTGCCATCAGTCAGGGCAACGGTTATCAGCTTGTCCCCCTCATCCAGATTGACGGCAATGATCCCACCGACACGGACATTGGCATACTCGCGCAGCGGACTCTTTTTCACTACCCCCTGGCGGGTAGCCATCATCAGGTAGCGGTCTTCGCTGAACTCCTTTACCGAAAGGATGGCAGTTATCTTCTCATTAGGCAGCAGGTTGAGGAGGTTGACAATCGCCTTGCCGCGGGTGGCCCTGCCCGCTTCAGGGATCTCGTAAACCTTAAGCCAGTAACAGCGACCCACATCGGTGAAGAACATCATGTAGTCCTTGCTGGAGGCGATGAAGAGGTGTTCGACGAAGTCCTCATCTTTGGTCTTCATCCCGGTCTTTCCCTTGCCGCCGCGCCGCTGGGCACGGTAAAGGGTTACCGGGTTACGTTTGATGTAGCCGGTATGGCTTATGGCAACCACCATGTCCTCCTCGACGATGGTGTCCTCCAGGGTGATTTCTGCAGTCTGGCCAACGATCTCGGTGCGCCGCTCATCGCCGAACTTCTCCCGCAGTTCAGTCAGCTCGGCAACGATGATTGCGAGTATCTCCGTCTCGGAGGCAAGTATCTCTTTCAGCCTGGCGATGTATCTGAGGATGTCGAGGTACTCCTGGATGATCTTGTCCCGCTCAAGTCCTGTAAGCCTTTGGAGGCGCATCTCCAGTATCGCCTGAGCTTGCAGTTCGGAGAGTTTAACGCTCTGATAACCTGCAGGAATTGGCAGATCAAGCCGTTTCAGAAATTCGGGATCGGCAAACTTTCCATTCATCAGCCCCTGTTTTGCTTCAGGAGGAGATGAGGAGGTGCGAATCAGCTCAATAACAGCGTCAAGCCAGTCAAGGGCGATCTTGAGACCTTCCAAAATATGGGCGCGGGCCTCAGCCTTCTTAAGGTCGAAGATGGTTCGTCGGGTGACAATCTCCCGGCGATGGTCGACAAAGTGGTCGATCATCTCTCTGAGAGCCAGGACCTGCGGCCGGCTGTTGACGATGGCTATCATGATGATCCCGAAGGAGCACTGCATCTGGGTCTGCTTGAAGAGGTGGTTGAGGATGATCTGTGGTTCTTCGTCCCTCTTCAGCTCGATGACGATCCTCATGCCGTCCCGATCCGACTCGTCGCGCAGGTCGGAGATTCCTTCCAGCTTCTTCTCCTTGACCAGCTCTGCAATTTTCTCGATCAGCCTCGCCTTATTCACTTGGTAGGGGATCTCTGTGACGATGATCGACTGTCGCTCGGTTTTCTTGTGGGTCTCGATGATGGCACGAGCCCTCATCTGAACAATACCTCGGCCGGTCCGATAGGCTGAGATGATCCCTTCCCTGCCGTAGATGAAACCTGCAGTGGGAAAGTCAGGGCCGGGAATATACCCAAGCAGCTCCTCAAAGGTCAGTTCCGGGTTACCGATAACGGCAATGACCCCGTTGATAACCTCGGTCAGATTGTGCGGCGGGATGTTGGTGGCCATGCCAACTGCAATGCCTGAAGAGCCGTTGACCAGCAGGTTCGGGAACTTGGAGGGGAGAACCAGAGGCTCCTGAAGGGAGTCGTCATAGTTTGACCCCATATCCACGGTTTCCTTGTCCAGGTCTGCCAAAAGTTCGTGAGCAAGCTGGTCCATCCGAATTTCGGTATATCGCATGGCAGCAGGCCGGTCGCCGTCAACCGAGCCAAAGTTCCCCTGACCGTCAACCAGCGGGTAGCGTAGCGAAAAATCCTGGGCCATCCTGACGATGGTATCGTAGGCCGCTGTATCGCCATGTGGGTGGTACTTACCGATGACGTCACCGACTACGCGGGCCGATTTCTTGTATGGTTTGTTGTAGTCGTTCCCCATGTCGTACATGGCGTACAGGCAGCGCCGGTGAACCGGTTTAAGCCCGTCGCGCACATCAGGCAGGGCCCGACCGATAATGACCGACATGGCATAGTCCATGTACGACCGCTTCATTTCATCTTCTATGTTGACGGCTATTTTGTTTGTTTGATCAATCATGCGTACCTCAGTAATCGCCTGGAAGACTAGGAGTAGTTTCTTGGGAAAAGCAGGTGAGACCAGAAGAAAACGACTGCAGAGATTAACATACTTACGTCACTATTAAAACTGTTTTCCCCGAATGCTGTTGTCGGTTTTCGACTCGGTGAAAATGGATTCCCCAGAGACAAAGTACGTTCTCTGCAATCCACTTGGTTCAAAATTACCAGATGCGCTTGACGCC
>JAYSLX010000107.1:0-14484 GCA_043725245.1 Geobacteraceae bacterium
GTCTCTCCACAGAGAGGTGCGTCTAGCCGGGGTGAGTCGCTCCTCAATTGAGCAAGCGATCCCCGGCTACCACTCTGTGGGCAGACTGGGAAAGCTTAACGATTGAGACTTGCCATTTCTTCACGTTTCATTTATGCATCCCGGTCTTTCATGAAACTTTAGACACTATCGAGGTATACGTTTCTTTTAATCTCCTTTTGTTATGAACCAAAGCCCCCGGTATTAATTGGGGGCTTTGGTTGCTGGCTAAAAATCTCCTGTCTAAAAATCTCCTTGCCCGACTGTAGCTTATAAGCTAATATCACCCTATGCAAACATTCCCATACGAGATTGACTATTACAAGTCCGAAGACGGTAAAGCACCCTTCCGGGAATGGCTTGAAGCACTTCGAGACATAAACGGACGGGCAAAGATCCGTATCCGCCTTGATCGCGCGCGTCTCGGTAACCTTGGCGACCACAAACATCTTGATAATGGTGTGTGGGAAATCCGGATTGACTACGGGCCGGGGTATCGTATCTATTTTACCAAGGAGGGAAAACAACTTGTCTTGTTACTTATTGGCGGAGACAAGGGTACGCAGAAACGGGACATCGCCCAGGCCGCAGGCTATCTGCAAAATTACAGAAGGAGACGCTAGAATGACACACATAACCGAATATCAGCAAGACTTGATAGAGTCACTGAAAGACCCTGCTGAAGCAGCAGCATACCTGAATGCAGCACTTGAAGAGGGAGATCGAGAAACCTTTCTGCTTGCATTACGCAACGTGGCAGAGGCCAACGGCGGAATGGCTGCGGTAGCGGATAAGGCCCACCTTAATCGCGAAAGCCTGTATCGTACCCTGTCACGTCGGGGCAACCCGGAAATCCGCACCCTTTTCAATCTACTGCATGGGGTAGGCTTGCGACTGAATATAACCCCGGAACAGGCACCCGCATGAGTCAGAAAAAAATCCGATAACCACAAATGCAGTTATCGGATTTGATGAAGATTGGCGCGCCCGGAGAGATTCGAACTCCCGACACCCAGGTTCGAAGCCTGGTGCTCTATCCAGCTGAGCTACGGGCGCAAAGTTTTCTTCTCAGGATGATATAGACGAAATATCATTGCTTTGCAAGTCAGGAATCTGCTGAAAGCTTCTGCCCACCAGAGCAGTGCCTATCGTACTCCTCAAGAGTGTTGACATTTATGAACGAACTGAAGCTGTGATCCACACATTCTATCTCGCCTGGAGTGACCTGCCGAGTCCTAAGCTCGGCAAGGAGGTGCATCATGGAAAGATCACCCTTCTGCAGATATCGCTCAATAAACCTGATGCTGCTTCTTCGATAAAGAGCATGTAAAGGTTGCAGTCCATCGGGCGTACGCGGCACAACCACGTCAGATTCGTCCTTAAGGCCGACAAGGTGCCTGATGAGAGACGGCTTAAGAAAGGGCATGTCACACCCAACCACGAACGCATCTGAACCCTCGCAGGCCGCAAGGCCTGCGTGAATCCCGACCATGGTACCAGTACCCGGCCAGAGATCGTTAACCTTGCGACAGGGAAGAAAGGTATAGCGCTCAGGCTCGTTGGTCACAACAATCACCTCGATAAATATCTCAGCAAGGGTGCGATAGATACGCTGAATCATCGGTTCTCCATGAACATCCAGCAGCGCCTTGTTGGTCCCCATGCGTCGTGATGCACCACCTGCAAGGATCACCCCTGTCACACCACGTATCTTGCCCGTGCAGATCCGCTCCGGATGGGCATAAACAGTGAACCTGTCGCCGCGAACATAACCGATGAGAGCAATATTGGCCTCTTTACAGATCCTCACCGCCATGTCGGTGGGTGATGTTCGCGAGGCAACCACAGAGATCCCCAATTGTGAAGCCTTGGCTGCCATCTCGCTGGAGATGCGCCCGGAGGTTATCAGGATCATCCCGGCAAGATCTATCCCACGTAGAAGTGCCTCCCCTGCAAGCCTGTCTATGGTATTGTGTCTGCCGAGGTCTTCGCTATGAAGGATGAGCCCTCTACCGTCACTGACCGCTGCGGAATGTATCCCGCCGTGGCTCCGATAACGTTTTGCTTGCCTCGCCAACTCATCGAAAACGGCAAAAATCTCCTCTGGCGTGAAACTCCGGCATCTCCCTTCAGGCTTTACCGCTGTGGAAGCTGTTGGCAGGGTAAACGATATTCCGGTCCCGCAGCCACTGGTAAGGACCGGCGCGACACGCTGCGGAAGATCCCCTTTGATCCGCACGTTGGCAATGGCCATGTCTTCGCAGACGCTAAGCATCTCGAAATCCTCGGACGAGCGGACGTATCCCTGCATACGAAGAAAACCTGCAACAAGAAAGCGGAGGTCGTGCGGAGAGACAATGAGGGTAGCCAGCTCACTGCCGTTCACTATCAATCTGAGCGGAAACTCCCCCGGAAGTTCGCCGGATGTGAAGGATTCGTTCCCAGAGCGGGAGATTATCGTGGCTTCATGCAGCATGGGGAGAGAGTATAGCCTTCTCTGCCGGAGCTTACAATACGCTTTCCATGATTTCTTGCCATGAAGGCTCTGGAAGGCTATCATCGGAACTCAGATAGGCGTTTTGAATCCACGGTGTCACGGTCATAACCTGTCACCAGCTGTGAGAATCCATGGAGATTTCGAGTAATGCACTGAAGGCGCTCATTGCCACGATTCGTGACAGTACCGCCTCACTGGTTGAAGCTGCGGTAACCCCTCTCAAGACCCCTCCCCTGGAACCAGGGAGCGACATAAGCGGCGTGGTCCTGGAAAAGCAGCCAAACGGAAGGTATCTTGTCCGCGTAGGCGAAGAGGTCTTTGACATGCCGTTACCTCGCAACACCCCTACCGGTAAAACCCTGCAGATGACCTATGTCGGCGACCAACCACGCATCACCTTTTCCATCCCGCAATCCGCAGTAAAAGGTCCTGAGGTTTCTCTGAGCGGAGCAAGCCGCTGGCTTGGAAGCCTGAAACCCGACAGTTTGCCGCCTGCGGATGCGGAAGGCCCGACAGCAGCCCGGACAGCAAGACTTTTCGATACCCCCCCTGTTGACCGTGGAGCCATGGTGCAGCGTCTTCGCGACGCTGTCAGCAGAAGCGGCCTGTTCTACGAATCTCATCTCGTTCGCTGGTCAGAGAATTCTTTTCCGCTGAACGAGCTGCTGAAAGAACCGCAGGGGCAACGCTCTCCCCTTTTGCAGCAGGAGCCTGCAACCGCTCCCACCTCCACGCAGCCACCCCCTTCTGCAGAGCTCCCCAAACCGCAGGTGTCCGCTGTGCAAGCAGCCAGAGATTCAACTGCAGCATCAGCACCGCAGGCACAGGAGGAGGTAGAAGCCGGTCCGAAGGGACGACCAGACAGCCTCTGTTCCAAACCCGGCAACAGGCCTGCCGAACCTTCAGATCCATCACCAGGGCAGCCCGAAAAAGGCGAGACGGCCACGAATAACCCTCAAGGCAAGACTTTGACCGATGGCAGGACAATAGCCTCAGCCCCCCCGCCCAGATCGGCTCCAGAGCCGACGCGAACTCAGCCAGCGGCAGGGCAATCGACTCTGACGGCGCCCCCACTACCACCTTCAGCGGCCCCCCTCCGAGAGACGGGGCTGTTCTCAAATCCCGCTCCTGCAAGCCCTGACACTCAGGGGACCGAGAGGCCGGGAGGTGAAGCGCTTCCGACCGGCCAGGGTTCGCGTGCAGCGGCTCCGTCTCAAGAGTCGCTGGGTTCGTCCACCCTCCCCCCTCTTTCTCCAGACAATAAGCCGCTCCAGCTTAGATCAATACGACCGGAGACACCCCTCACCCTTTCTGCAGACTCCCCTGCCGACCCGGCTGCAGAGATTGCAGAACCCGGACATCATGCCGTCCGCAATGACGCGACAAGACCCTCGCTCCCGGATGACAAGATCTCCCTTCCGCAGGTACATACACCAAGGATCCAGGCAGATCTCTCGATACATCGGCAGTACGCCTTCGTATCGCCGGAACCAGGGGGTCTTGAAGCCGCTGCTCCTCAGTCACGCGAATCATCCCTTCCAGCCGCAGCAAAGAACCATCTTCTCCCCTTTGAGCCACCTGACTCGCACACCCTCCCGATAATAAGGCAGCAGCTTGAACTTCTCCAGAGCGGCCAGTTTGTATGGCAGGGAGAGTCATGGCAGGGACAGCAACTCGAATGGATGATCCAGCACGATGGAAAGCGAAAGACACTCAAGTCCGGGAAAACATGGGAGACGAGTCTGAAGCTCGATCTTCCTGCCTTGGGACCTGTCTCTGCCAAGGTGCATCTCTCAGGAGGGGAGGTGCGCATCTCCATAGTCGTATCAAATGAGAATTCGACCGTGAAGATGGACGTTGGACGGAAACGTTTACTGGAGGGAATGGAAAGTGCCGGCCTCCACCTCGTCAGCATGGAGGTACGACATGAACCGGCACCCTGATGACCAGAAGGCTGCCGCCCTATCCTACAAGAAAGGTGATTACGCGCCACAGATAGTCGCCAAGGGCCATGGAGCCATTGCCGAGGCGATCATATCCCTTGCCAGGGAGTCCGGAGTCTACATACACGAATCGCCGGAGCTGGTAGAAATGCTTATGCCGCTGGATATTGACAGAGACATCCCAGCGGAGCTTTACCACGCCGTTGCTGAAATCCTCGCATGGATCTACTGGCTAGAGAAGGGTGGAGATGGCCCGACCCAAGGCGCCTGACGTTACACCGGATTGCCAATCAAGTTTCCCGTGTTAAAGTTGGTGATATTGTAGAGCCGGAGACAACATGATCCTGAAAGTTGAGCCTCGACCAAAAATCGAAGGCAACATCATCAAGAACATCCCTTTTTTCGCTGCGCTATCCCCCGAAGAGGTCGAGCACGTCGAGCGGCTCATCATAAAGCGGCGCTTTTCCAAGGACCAGATCGTCCTGTTTGAGGAGGATACGGCCAACTACATGTACCTGGTCTATTCCGGCAAGGTACGTGTCGTCAAGATGAGTGAAGAGGGGAGGGAACAGATCATCACCATCCACAAGAAGGGTGACTTCTTCGGTGAGATGGCCCTCCTCGATGGAAAAACCTCCCCTGCAACCGTCATCGCACACGAAGATGCGGTCATCGGGCTCCTTTCGAAAAACGACTTTGAGCTTTATCTTCTGAGCCATGAAACCATCCGCCGCAAGATAATCGATCTGCTCTGCTTCCGCCTGCGCGAATCCTGGGCAATGATCAAGATCCTGAGTTTTGACAACGCCGAACACCGTGTCATGGCGGTGTTGGATCGGTTGCAGGAACTATACGGCGTTGTGGACGACCGGGGCGTGATCATCAACGTTAAACTGACGCATCAGCAGATCGCCAGCTATGCGGCAGTGGCGCGTGAAACCGTAACAAGGGTGCTTAACAGGCTGGAAAAAGAAGAAGTCATCCAGGTAATGGACAACAAATCGATACTCCTGACAAAGATATTTTATCTGAAATTCAAGACCAGCCGCTAATATCAATCATTGAATAGAGACAAAAAAGGGCCGCTCCTGTTACAGAAGCGGCCCTTTCCTGTTTATTTTACGGAACTATCACCGAAAAGCAGGTTTTGGTATGAAGATCCCACCAGCATGGGTTCTTCTGAGTTGAGTTCCAACTGCATGCTGTAGCAGTGATCGAAGTTGCTCATCGAAGTTGCTCAAGTATCGGCTTTGCCTTGTAGATGATCTTCTTTATGCCGTTCTTTGATATTTCCCTTGCCGGATATCGATGGTTCCAGCGGAAGACTACTTCGCTGACATATCGATTAAGGTGCGTTCTGCTCAGGAAGTGGAAAACGCCTTGTTTAGCCCGTTCAAGAATGGCATTGAACGATTCAGCCGTGTTGTTGTGAATAACACCGTTCACGAACTCTTTTTCGCCATGATTGACAGAACCGTGGCTGGCATAATCTTCAGCGATCTTCTGGTACACGGGAAGTTGATCACTCATAAGGTCGGCTGTTGTATCAACGAACTGATTTACCTTTGGAGCAAGTTCTGAGTAGCTATCGTTTGCAACAACGCTTGCCTGTACATGACCATCGCGGCTCGCGGCAATAAAAACACATGATTTGGCGGTGCCTCTGCCGCGCTTGTGTTTAATGCCTTTCTGATATCGGGGCTTGCCGCCAAGATATTTCTCGTCAAGCTCAACGATTCCGGCAAGACCAGACATGGTGTCTGCCTGTGAGGCCATGAGTGCCCGGACGGCGTGGCCAACTTTCCAGGCTGTTTTCTGGGATGTCCCGATCCACTTCGCAAGGAAAACCGATGAAATCCCCTTGCTGGAGTTGACCATGAAGTACATAGCCATCAGCCATGTCCTCAACGGCAATTTAGTGCTATGCAGCGGAGTCTTGGTGGTGACGGTGAATTGCTTACTGCAGGCAGCACATTCATACAGTCCAAAACGCCTGCTACCGGCCGATATGTTCCAAGACTTCATGCCGCCACAATGTGGGCAGATACGGCCTGAAGGCCAAATCATCTGTTCCAGGTAGCGATGGCAGCTTTCCTCATCCGGAAACTGTTTGCGAAACTCTTGAATATTCATGGCAGGCCCTCCTATTGAGAGCATGCTACAACACTCATATGACAGAATATGTCATTACCTGGTTATTGGTTATAATTCCGTTATTTTACGATGTCCGAAAGCTTTACTTTTTCACAACTGTCTCGAATTTTGCCACTGTCCGGCGATTTTTCTGCCTTCCTGCAGCATTCGCGTTATCGGCAATCGGTCGCTCTGCGCCGTAGCCGGTAGCAGTGAGGCGGTTCTTGTCGACGCCGTACTTTTCAACCAGATATTTCAACACGCTGTCGGCGCGACGCTGGGAAAGCTTCTTGTTCATCTCGGTAGAACCGACATTGTCCGTATGCCCCTCGATGTTGCCGGTAACGGTAGTGTACTTGTTCAGGAAATCTGCGACCCGGCCGATCTCTACATGGTACTTCTTCTTGATATCGGCCTTGGCGGTATCAAACTCTACATCCAGGGTTATGGTCAGTGTCTCGGGGCTGCACCCTTCCTTGTCTACCGGCATGCCGGCAGGTGTTTCCGGACACTTGTCGAGGTAATCAGGAACCCCATCCTTGTCACCATCCAGAGGACAGCCCCTTGCATCAACCTTAACGCCTGCAGGAGTATCGGGGCACTGGTCGAGATTGTCGAGAACGCCGTCTTTGTCAGCATCCCCGATGACCGGTGCAGGCAGGGTGACAGCGAGGTTGGCAGTACTGGTCGCCTCGCCTCCGGGGCCGGTACAGGTCAGAGTGTAGGCCAAGGAGTCTGCAGGAGTAACAGACCGTGATCCCTGAACCGGGACAGGTCCGATTTCAGGTCGGATGTCCGCTCCGGTGGAGTTCTGGCAAGCCCAATTCAGGGTAGCTGCCGAACCTTTTTCAATTTTCGTCGGTGCAACCGACAGGGAGGCTGCCGGAGGGGCAGGCGCCGGTTTCGGCGGGGCTACTACCGGTGCAGGTGCAGGTGGCGGTGGTGCTACAACCGGAGCAGGAGCTGGCTTGACTCCTCCGAAGAGGAATCCGAGGCCGATGCCGTATTCTACGTTGCTGAGGGTCTCGGACTTCGTTTCAGCAGCAGTTGCCTTAGCCTTGTGCAAGAGGTGCCTTACCTCCCCACGCAGCTCCAGCGAATCGGTCAAGGCGTACTTGAGGCCGAGGCCGTAATTGAACGCCCCTTTGGTGTAACTGTTAGCTTTCACCTTTTCAATTGTCATCCCGCCATAGCCAGCCATCAGGAAAGGTACTGCCTTTGCTGATGGGAAGAAGTGGTAGAGCAGATCCAGATGATAATTGTAGACATTTACGTCATTATGGACCCTTGTCCCTGCATAATCGAAAACCGCCTCAGAGCCGAAACGCTCGGTGAAATTGTAACCGGCTCGCATCCCCACCAACGGTGCTGGATCAAGGTGCTGCACACCGTCAAAGGTGTACCCTCCGACAAAAGGTGTAAGAGAGAAGGTTTCCGCCTTATTCGCCGCACCAGCAACAGCTGCTGTCGCCAATAATAAGGCTGCTGTCATACATACGATGCCATTTTTCATACTGCCTCCTTTCAAATCAGGACAATGTTGGTCTTCTTTGTCGTTATAACAAACTCCTGTAGGTGTGCAAGGGAAAAATCAGCTGGTCTGTCGGCAGCTCCTTGAAATTACCAATGTATGATGAGTTCCAACTTGGAGTTGGCGATATTAGTCACACTTAATTTTGGTTATATCACACCTCGCAGATTTGGCAACCTCCCTTGCAATCCATCACCCCCTGCTCTATACTGGCACCGATTATCCAGGAGAACCTTGCGTATGCCGGAAACCGTAATCTTCACCGAAACGTTGCTGAAAAGTCACTGCATTGTGGATGTCAGGACACCTCTGGAGTTTTTAGAAGACCACCTGCCGGGGGCCGTGAACGTTCCTCTTCTCAGCAACGAAGAGCGGGTAGAGATCGGCACCCTTTACAAGCAGACAGGGCCTCATCCGGCAAGGATCCGGGGCCTGGAACTTACCGCCGCCCGTTTCCCGGGGATGGTTGCTGAAATTGCAGCCATTGCCTGCGGTCGCCCCATCCTGGTCTACTGTTGGCGAGGCGGTCTTCGGAGCAGGACAGTAGCCACCATCCTTGAGCTGACCGGTTTCCCTGCAGTCCAGTTGGCCGGCGGCTATAAATTCTTTCGCAACCGGGTAACCTCGTATTTTGAATCTTTCATTCCTCCTGGACCACTCGTTGTCATGCACGGGATGACCGGCATCGGCAAAACAACCTTTCTTGAAATGCTCAAAGATATTGGCTACACGGTTATCGACCTGGAGGGGCTGGCCTGCCACCGAGGCTCAGCCTTCGGCTCACTTGGACTATCACAGGACCATCTGACCCAGAAGAGCTTCGAGACCGATCTTTGGGAGGCTTTTCGCAGGGCACCGCCCGGTCGTCCTGTTATTATCGAAGGTGAAAGCCGTCGCATAGGCAAGTTATTCCTTCCCGGCAACCTTTATGACGTCATGCGTGCAGAGATAAAGGTCTGGTGTACCGCATCGATGGAGACTCGTGTACAGCGGCTCATCGCCGAATACGGCAACCCCGAGTTCCTGCAGGGGATGGTCGATGCACTGGGAAGAATCACGAAGAAACTGGGGGGGGAAAACTACCACCTGCTGCTGGGACATCTTGAGCGCTGGGAGCTTGAACCTTTCATGTCAGGGCTCATGGAGCGCTACTACGACCGGCTTTACTACAAAACCAGGGAGTGGAGCGAAGAGTTCTCTCTCTCGCTGGAAGATTACACCATCGCTGCCGAGGAACTGGGCAGGCAGCTGTCAGCAAGGGGGCTTGCAAACCACTGAAACAGTTCACTTCTTACGGCCTGCTGGCCCTGAACTTCTTAACCAGCTCCTGAGGGTGGTACGACAATTTGGCTCCCCTCAATCCCGGTTCACCAAGATCCTGTTCGCGGTTGACCCATATGCAGTCGGTAAAAAGCAACCGGTTGAACTCCCGTTCCACGAGCTGAGAAATCCCCTCCATGAAGGGATCCGCCTTTTCGAAGTGGCAGACAGATGTGGTGCTGTTCAGCCTCTCGCCCAGAGCAAAGGCCTTCACCCTCCCCTCCACCAGAACCACCACCCCCTCCAACCCAAGTGGTTTTGCAAACCGGACCGCATCAGCCGACGCCAAGGCCTCCGGACCAGCGGATCGGCTTTCTCCGGTCACCCGCACTCGTTGCCACTCTTCCAGAAGTTCAAGGCATCCTGCGGCGTATGGAGCACCGAACAGTTCAACCGAGTGACTATGGCGGGCCGTAAAGTAGTTTATCCGGTTCTTTTTCTTGTGATAACGTTTACCGACAAGTTCAGCGAGATCACTACGCAGGTAGAGATAATCAAAGGAATCGCGGTCCTCGGTCACCATTATCCGCTCATCCTCAAGATAACGGTCTGCAAACGGTTTATCCGCGCCGTAGAGCTGCAATCCCGCATCAAAGAGGAGACTCAGCGCGTTCCGGATATCACCGGTCAGCGGCGGCAGAAATCGCGCCTCTCCGTCGTACCCTATGCCAAGGATTACCAAGGAGTCGCCGACCATGGTCAGATGGTAATTATGTGCCGTACGGAAGAGATAAAGACCGGCAAAGGTCAGTTCAGATACCCGCGGCTGAAGATCGGCGAAAATCCGGTCGAGGAGTGGCTTGTCGGACAGGACAAGCAACCTGCTGGCCGGGAATGATGGGATAGGTTTTGTATCCATATATGAAGAGTATAACTGCGTGGAGATAATTTTGAAAGATAGGTACTTGAAACTGAGGCGTCAACAGGTACATTATCCCGAAACATTTAATTCCGGAAGGAGCTGTCATGAAACTAATTATTATATCTACCCTGCTCGTGGCTTTTACATTCGGCGAATGCGGGGCAGTAGCCGGGAAACAGCTACCACCACCTCCTGCTTCGCAAAAGAAAACGGTACACAAAAAGAAAATCCGCAAGTTGTCTCGTAAGGGAACTGCGAATCTACAGAAAAAAGCTGAACAGAATGCAAAACGGCATCAGGTTGAGATGCAGCGCCGGGAGTTCCAGATCATGCAGGAATCACAGCGACGCGGGATGATGCAGCAGCAACAGATGCTCCAGCAGAAAAACAAACCACAATAATCACATCGTCTACTCAAAAATGGAAGGCGGAGCCAGTAGCCCCGCCTTCCATTCCTATCCAAATTATCTATTACCGTTTTTTACTGAACAATACCGCCGATAACCTTCACCTCTACGCCGATCGGCTCTGAACCAATTGCCGGATCAAGGTTCGATGGTATCACAGGCAGGTTAATAGTCCCGGCAGGTGCGGTAACATTGGCATTTGCACACACAGCTTCATCCTTCTTTATCATTCGCTGCTCAACATCAAGCGCCTTTACATAGTACGTGGTTGAACCGTTCTTAACCATGCTTCCCGATGCAATGGAGAACTCAGGAACGTAGCGCTTGTTCGAGCCATTGCAATCAAGAACCTCAAGGCCGGTAGATGTATCAATGCACTTTCCGGGAATGCCGTTCAGCTGTCCAAAACCATTGTAGTCAAGGAAGAACTTAGCACCATTGTACTTGAAATCCTTGGCCGTCTGATCTGTCTGAGTGTGGGTGTACTCGACCTTGACCGGCGGGTCAAAGGTCACGACTTGATTATTTGCATTCCTGACAATTGATAGTTTGTTCCAGTTGTCTGGGCCAGTCTCCCAGGTATAAAATACCGGCAGGCTCCATGCCTTCCAGCCGCATGTCTGCTGTGCATTCCAGTCGCAGGCAAGAAGCTGAGAATAAGTTTTACTGGATGTCGGATCTGTAGCAGTTGCATCAATAAGTGCACCGCTGTTGAACCCCCAGTTGTTGTATTGACCGGCAGAAGCAAGAACGGCCGGCCAGTTGCTGCTGCCGACGTCCTGCAGCAGCATGTTGGCCATGGTGTAATCGTGGCCGGCAAAATCGGGGGCGAAATTCTGTCCATAGGTGGATGGGTTGCCATTGACGTATGACATTCCTTCGGCTGTTGTAGCTTGTGGGCAGTTGTCGTAACAGGTGAGGGTCTTGGCGAATACTGCATCGCCCGGATAGACTATGTCCTCGGTGTAGAATACCACTGCGGTCCCACCTTCCGGGTCACCGCAACTGGTCTTGCCAGTTCCCTGCACAAACTGACAGTTAGCAAGCTTGATTCTCACTTGTCCGCCAAGAGCCTGTGACCAGAAGTTAAGTTCGCCGAACTGCAACTGGGTGGTGTCGATATACTGAGGAGTCAGGGCATTTCCACTGCCGTCCTTGGTCAGATCGCTCCAGACTGGAGCGCCGCCGGTGTTGTTCTGGGGTGCCGAGGCAATCTTCTGCAGGTTGGTGCCGGTCCAGATCACCCGATACATGGTACTCCCTTCGTTGTAACCTTCGAACGGGATGTTCTTGATGGCGTCGAGAGTCGTCAGATTCCTGGTATGCTTCTTCAGTTTGCCGCCATACGTGTTGATGGTGTAAGTATCGACATTGCCGGATGTAAAGTTTTTGCTGTAAACAGTCTGCGGGTTGGTGAGTGTTGCGCCATTGCTCCAGATCCCCCAGTAACCGATCCAGCCGTATGATCCGCTGTTGCCATCGACATTTGTATTGAATGGTATTCCGGATTTCACGCTGAAACGGTTGCCGTTATCGAAATCATACAGGCCGTAACGCCATGCCGATTGTTCGAAATTCTTTCGGTCAAAGCAATTGTTCTGGCCGCCGGTTCTCAGGAAGTAATCCGCATTGAACGCAATCTTTGCGTCATATGTCTGAGGCGCATTCGGATCGTAGTTGTCTGACTGCAGCACCCTGCCATAGCCGCTGGTCAGGCTGGTCTTTGTGACTGTAGCAGCCTCAGAGAACATGCCGCTGTCCTCTGCATCAGCAAAATTGAGGGTCACCAGTCCTGTAGCGGGATCAACCACCGTTCCCAGCCACCCCTTGAACATCGGAGTATGCGCCAGATCGTCGGTGTAGGCCTTGAACTCTATCTTGAACTCGCCGTATGGAGGAGCCTGATCCTTTGTCTTTTTGACAACGAGTTTAGCGTTGATGACTTTTGCAGGCTGCCCACCCTGCCCACCTTGACCCTCTGCCTTTTCATGTATCCAGAACTTGGATTCGAGCTGCCCCTGGGCGTTCATTGCGGAATCTACGACCCACTCTCGATAATCCGGAGCAGATGAACCTGAGGTGTCCCCCTTACTGCTGTCGCCTGCCTTGCTTGCACTATCGGCACCCTTGCACAGGTTTTTGTCGATCAGGGCTTTGTATGTACCTTTTCCAACCATTGCAACGTATCCGGTCTGACCAACCATGCACAGGATCTCGTTGACGTTTGTGAAGACCTCGGTTGACCTGTCCTGGACATAGGTATTTGTCTTATCCTTGTTCCATTCAGCCGTTGAAGCAAATTCCGATGTCAATGCACCAACTATCTTTGCCGCACCGGAGGTTTCTGTCGTATCCAGAACACTGATCTTGTCGGCAACAACTGTGCTTGACCCCTTTGCAACTGCTCCAGCCAAAGTCTCAACACCTTCGCCTGCTGTCCCGCCGACACCTCCTCCTCCGCACCCAACAAGCGACAGTTGTGCAATCACCAGAAAACATCCCGCCATGACCTTTCTCTTCATCCTGATTCTCCTTTTCTCTTCATCTGTTGATAATACTTTAGTTGTAATTCTCAATAAACTAGATAGATAACCATATCAAGCTAAGCATATGTCTCTGTTTCGGTTGACATCAGAAAGACTTTAAAAGTATTTTTGTATAGAAACTGACCATCTTCTACCTTTATTCAACGTATTATCCTGAACCAGGCTATTAAAGGGGTTCTTTGATAGCTAATTTTCCCAAAACGCTGTGAATAGTAGCTGAAAGAGGGGTGAACCTGGGGAAAGATGCTCTGAAGGAGGGTTTAAGAATCGGAAAGATTGTTTACTTACATGCTCCAAGTGCATATTTCTCGATGATCCATCTCGCTATGCTGCGATGTGGGGGAAAGCCACCAGGCAGGTTCTTGAGGGAGAACCAGCGTGCATCCTCTATCTCACCGGTCTCAACAACGATTTTGCCACCGGCATACTCTGCCACAAAACCGGCCATCAACTGGCTCGGGAAGGGCCAGTTCTGGCTTCCAACGTATCGGACTTGAACCACATCGATACCGGTTTCCTCCTTCACCTCGCGCACAGCACACTCTTCCAGCGACTCTCCGAAATCGAGGAACCCTGCCACAAGGCTGTAGCGGCCTGCAGGCCACTCGGGTTTGCGGATCAGCAGAAACTCATCTCCGCGCCTTACCAGCACAATGGCGCAGGGGTGAATGGCTGGAAAACGCTCATGGCTGCACTCAGTGCATCGCTTGCCCCATGACCCGGCGATCCATTCCGTGCCGCCTCCGCACCGTACGCAGAGTCGGCTGCCACCTTCCCAGTAAAGCGTTTGATTGGCCAGCCCCCCGATGCTCAGGAGCAGATCGTCAAGAACGTCCTGAAATGTGTTAAACGGCTCAATAGCAAACGGCGGCACAACAACTTCCTCCTTACCGATGAGAAACGCAAAAATCGGCTCGCCATTCAACCTGCCGAGAAATAGTGCCTCACGGCCCGGTTTGAGCCATCCTTCAGGCAGTTTTCGCGGGAGAAGATACCCATTGGCTGCTTTCTCCACCACCAGGGCGTTCCCCTTGATCACCGCGTACCGTGCATCAGGGCCGGGCACTGCTTCGCCAGGCACCCCACGTACAAAGTCAGTCGCCATTACAGCGCCGTTAAAGGGAAGGTTCACTGTATCAGGATAGATCATCACTCACTCCATACAGAGTAGGGCGGCCAAACGCCGCCCTACTCCATCCTAAATTTCCGACCTTCATGTTCTGCGTC
>JAYSLX010000108.1:0-16396 GCA_043725245.1 Geobacteraceae bacterium
CAGCATCAAAACCGGATAAACATCCTCAACCAAGTCTGAAAAAACCACTTGACGGGGAGACGAGGACCAAATTCAATAGTTTTTCAAAGGTCTGTTAAAGGTCGGCTAGATTACTGCAATTACAGGGCTACTGGTATTGAAGGGTCTTCATCAAGTATTCGGGATAACTATAGAAGTGTGGATGAGGTTTCTATGTGTATTCTGGCGTTTCTCTGGACCGTTACAGTCCATAGCAACCTCTCGTTTAGCCGATTTCTCCCTGGTGGGTTTCTCGCCTACAGTTACCCATTCCTCTGATCGTGAAAACTCTATTACCTTCCCCGTTATTATCAGGTACTCAAGACAATACTCCTCCACTATGTCGAAATTGTCATCATTGTAGCGGACCAGGACGAGCATTGGGGACCTCCATGTACAATAATTAAAAGGTTGTAAGAATGTATCGACTGGATTGACAAAAACTTTAGGATTTCTGTACGGTTTTGTTTTTGATCTGATTTGCAGTTGACAAGAAATGAAAAACCGGCTAAAGATTACTGCGCTCATTGATGGTACTGACAACAATGGCGACGTCGCCAAGTGGTAAGGCAAAGCTCTGCAAAAGCTTTATTCATCGGTTCAAATCCGATCGTCGCCTCCATTTCAACCCCCTGAAATTCAGGGGGTTTTTATTTATGCGCACTGATTTTGTAATGAATTGTATATGGCACGTGGAGACTGTTTAATCATCGATTTGTTTCCCTCCTCTCACGCATAATACCTCCCTCCTGAGAAGAATCTCATCATTGACAATCTTGTGTAAAAATTGTATACAGTATGCTCTTCTGAAACTGAGTGAGCTCTCTGATTAACCATTCATGGAGTCCTCGCTTTCCCATAAACAGGATAAGTGCACTAACGAGATAATTTTCTGCCCAAAAATGTAGAAAATAATTTCTGATTTACTAATCACCATAAGGAGGTAGCAAATGATCGAAGCATATTTACAGCATGAAGCCGAAAGGAAGGCCCTGGGAATCCCGGCTCTCCCCCTGAGCCCCGAGCAGACTACAGAGCTCTGCAAGCTGCTGGAAAACCCGCCTGCCGGCAAGGAGGCCTTTCTTCTTGACCTCATCAAGGAGCGGGTATCTCCAGGTGTTGACCCAGCTGCCGAAGTAAAGGCCGCTTTTCTGGCGGAGCTGGTCAAGGGGAACAAAAAATCTTCGTTGATTTCAAAAGTCGAAGCGGTTCGAATGCTAGGCACCATGCTGGGTGGCTACAATGTGTCTCCGCTGATAGATGCCCTTAAAATTGCAGATCTTGCCGACGAAGCTGCTTGCGCTCTCTCCGGTATGACTCTCGTATACGACGGTTTCGACAAGGTTGTTGAACTCTCCAAGTCCAATGCTGCTGCTAAAAAAGTTCTTGAGTCCTGGGCCAAAGCCGAGTGGTTTACCAACAAGCCCGCCCTTCCCGAAACCATCAAGGTCAAGGTTTTCAAGGTTGAAGGCGAGATAAACACTGATGATTATTCTCCTGCAGGCGATGCCTGGAGCCGCCCCGATATCCCTCTTCACGCCCTGGCCATGGGTAAGACCCGCTTTCCGAATCGTCTTGCTCAGATCGCTGAGTGGCGTGCTGCCGGTAATCAGGTTGCCTTTGTCGGCGACGTAGTGGGCACAGGCTCCTCACGCAAGTCTGCTTGCAATTCAGTGCTCTGGCACATGGGCCAGGACATCCCCTGTGTTCCCAACAAGAAGACCGCTGGGGTCATTATCGGCAGCGTTATAGCCCCGATATTCTTCAATACCGCTCAGGACTCCGGTGCACTGCCACTCAAAGCCGACGTTACAAAGATGAACGACGGCGATGTTATCACTATCAATACAAAAAAGTGCGAGATCACCAACGAAAAGGGTGAGGTAATCTCCACCTTCAAGATCAGCCCTAACACCCTGGCCGATGAGTTCCGTGCTGGTGGCAGGATTCCGCTGATCATCGGACGCGCCGTTACCGTGAATGCCTGCAAGGCTCTTGGTCTCCCTGCAACCGAAATATTCACACTGCCGATCAACCCGGTTCCAAAAGCTGGTCAGGGCTACTCGCTTGCGCAGAAGATGGTCGGAAAGGCATGTGGCATTGCAGGTGTGCTCCCCGGCAGCGCATGCGACCCTAAGATGACCACCGTTGGCTCACAGGACACCACCGGCCCGATGACCGCAGATGAACTGAAGGAACTCGCCTGCCTCAAGTTCCTCTCCCCGATGTTCATGCAGTCCTTCTGTCACACAGCCGCCTATCCCAAGCCGGCTGATGTCAAGATGCACAAGAACCTCCCCAAGTTCATCACAGATCGGGGCGGCGTCCCTCTCAAGCCAGGCGACGGCGTCATCCACTCCTGGTTGAATCGCCTCCTACTTCCTGATACCGTCGGTACAGGCGGCGACTCACACACCCGATTCCCGATCGGTATCTCGTTCCCGGCCGGTTCCGGCCTGGTTGCCTTTGCCGGTGCCATGGGCTTCATGCCGCTGGATATGCCCGAGTCAGTCCTTGTACGCTTCAAGGGTAAGCTGAACAACGGTATCACCCTGCGCGACGTGGTCAACGCCATTCCTTACTGGGCCATCAAGCAGGGTAAACTGACTGTGCCCAAGAAGAATAAGATCAACATATTCAACGGTCGCATCCTCGAAATGGAAGGGCTTCCCGACCTGACCGTAGAGCAGGCCTTCGAACTGACCGACGCTGCTGCAGAGCGTTCCGCAGCTGCCGGTTGCATTCAGCTCTCCAAGGAGTCGGTTTCCAAGTATCTTCGCTCCAACGTTGCACTTATGAAGAAGATGATCAAGGAAGGCTACCAGGATGCCAAGACTCTGCAGAATCGTATAGACGCTGTCAATGCATGGCTTGCCAAGCCTGAACTGCTGGAAGCCGACAAGAATGCAGAGTACGCTGAAATTATCGAGATCGATCTGGCCCAGATTACCGAGCCGATTCTCGCCTGTCCGAACGACCCGGACGATGTCAAGCTTCTCTCTGAGGTTGCCGGTACGCCGATCCAGGACATATTCCTCGGTTCCTGCATGACCAACATCGCCCACTTCCGCGCTGCTGCAGAGATCTGGCGCGGCCTTAAGTTCAACCCGAATGTCCGCACCTGGATCTGTCCGCCGACCCGCATGGATCAGGCACAGCTCAAGGACGAGGCATACTTCTCTGTTTACAGCGCCTTCGGTGCCCGGATCGAGATCGCCGGCTGCTCGCTCTGCATGGGTAACCAGGCCCGCGTGCCTGACGGGGTGAACATGTTCTCCACTTCAACCCGTAACTTCGATGACCGTATAGGTGATGGCGCCAAGGTATACCTCGGTTCCGCCGAACTGGGCGCGGTTACCGCAACCATGGGCAAGCTCCCGACAGTCGCCGAGTTCATGGCGGTTTACAAGGAGAAGGTAGAGCCGAAGAAGGAAGCGATTTACAAGTATCTGCAGTTTGACGAGATGCCGGAGTACAAATAAACGGCTTCGCCAAAGGTTCATCTGCGTTGTTGCTCCTCGAACGCGGTGCTCAACGTACCTTCCAGGTACGCCTCGCGCCTCGGTCTCCGGTGCGCCTGGCAGCTGAAGCCTTTTGCTGTGCCGGTGGTTGATCAACAGAACCCCCCGTTAGGGCTTGCCCTTGCGGGGGGTTTTGCTTGTCGTAGTAAGGGACCTTCAGTAATCTGACGACTGAAGAGCAAATAATCATGACACAAGGAGCTGAAGTGAGTCCGTCGTCTCCACACTTTGCTCGCAACCCCAAAGCGCCGACTTCGGCCGGTCTTGTTCCGGAAGGGGAGGGGGTTATCATCGCTCACTATGGTGTGTCCGTCGAGATCCGCTACAAAAGCGGCGAGCGGAGCATGGTGCGAGTCAAACGCCGCTCCGGGCATGTGGTCGGCGACGCCGTGCTGGTCCGGGGCGAGGTTCTGGAGCGGTTACCCCGCCATACTGAACTGCGCCGTCGCGATGCCATGGGGGTGGTCCATCTGGTAGGTGCCAATCTTGATGTGCTCGGTATTGTCGTCTCTCCTGCACCACCGCCTCCAGCCGGCTTTGTCGACCAAGCGATCGTTGCAGCCCGGGCCGCAAACCTCGTGCCGTTTGTAGTGGTCAACAAATGCGATCTCGCGATCTCTGCTGATTTTGTCTCCGGCCTGTGTGCCACCTATGCCGGCGCCGTCTCGGTATTCCCCCTGAGCGCTGTCACCGGGGAGGGACTGGACGCGCTTCGAGCATTCTTCGCCGCCGGACATCGAGGCGCTTTTGTCGGCATCTCCGGCGTCGGCAAGAGTTCTCTGCTGAATGCGCTCTGTTCGGAGATCGATCTGCAGGTCGGGACGCTCAACGACCATACCGGAAGGGGACGCCAGACGACCACGGTCTCCACTCTGCATTCACTGGGCGCGGGTGGTGAGTTGATAGATACCCCCGGGTTCCAGGATTTCGGCCTGACCGGCATTTCCGCACAAGAATTGTCCCTCTATTTCCCCGGCTTTGAACAGAGCCAGTCAGGTAGCTGCCGGTTCAGGAACTGCCGGCATCGCACCGAACCTGGCTGTGCCGTCAGTGCGCAGGTGGCGCAGCTACTGATTCCGGCCGAACGCTATGCCACCTATCTGGAGATTTTGAGCGAAGTCGAAGCCGGCGTAGAGAAGGACCGTTGCCGGGGCTGGAAAAGATGAGAGCCTGGGCATTAGGGGGTATCCACTGAATAATAGTCTCAATAGCATACCTTCTCAGCCAGCTCTGTTCCGATCGAGAAAACGTACGAATGCCCGGCGCAGTTTTTTTGCCTCGTCTTCGGCAATTCCGTAGGTGACACGGAAAATAGGCTTGTTGACTGTGACGATGCGGGAGAGGTCGATCGGGGTGGCGGCGAGCACCAGATCGCATGGCACTGCCGAGATGGTCTGCTCCAGCTCTTTGATCTGCTCGGGGCTGTACCCCATTGCCGGGAGCACCGGTCCGATGTGAGGATAACGCTCAAAGATTCCGGCCACTGTTCCTGTGGCCCAGGTGCGGGGATCGACCGGTTCCTTTGCTCCGTATTTCCTGGCTGCCGCAAGACCGGCTCCGTACGGCATGTTGCCGTGGGTTATGGTCGGGCCGTCTTCAATCACCAGAACGCGTTTGCCCATTATCCTGCCACTGTTTACGACCTCTACCAGTGACTCGGTAAGCACCAGTTCTGCTTGAGGATTGGCGCGAAGTGCTGCCTCCCTTACCGTTGCAACAGCCTCCGGTTCTGCGACGTTTACCTTGTTGATTACAATTAGATCGGCCCGGCGAAGGTTTACCTCGCCCGGGAAATAGGATGTTTCGTGGCCGGGACGTAGCGGGTCGGTAACAACAATTTCAAGGTCAGGCCGGAAGAACGGAAAGTCGTTGTTCCCGCCATCCCAGATGATAACCTTCCCCTCTTTTTCAGCACGACGGAGGATCTTCCGGTAGTCCACCCCGGCATACACTATGGCGCCCTGTTCAATCAGAAGCTCGTACTCCTCCCGCTCTTCGATGGTGCAGTTGTAACGGTCAAGGTCTGATATTTCTGCAAATCGCTCTACTTCCTGCTCCTCAAGCACGCCGTACGGCATCGGGTGACGGACCACCACGGGCTGTTCGCCCCTCTCTTTCAAGATATCGCAGAAATAGCGGACCACCTGGCTCTTTCCACAGCCGGTCCTGACGGCGCTGACTGAAACAACCGGCCGACTGCTCCTCAGCATGGTTGCTTTCGGGCCGATCAGTCGAAAGTCCGCACCGGCGGCAAGGACACGGGAGGCTGTATGCATAAGCTCCTGATGGGATATATCGCTGTAGGCGAAGACCACCTCATCTGCACGATGGCGTTGTATCAGGTCAACAAGCATCTCCTCGGGGTATATGGCGATGCCGCGGGGATACAGTTTTCCTGCCAGAGAAGCCGGGTAGCGGCGATCGCTGATGAAGGGGATCTGGGTTGCGGTAAACGCCGCCACCCTAAAGTGCGGATTGTTGCGGAAACAGCAGTTGAAATTGTGAAAATCGCGGCCTGCTGCTCCCATGATTATGACCCGTTTTGGCTTCATACCGGCTGCTCCCTTCTCAGCGCATTGCAGTAAATTGTGTCCCTGCCTTACTGTCCACTGCAGCGGCAATACTCTCAAGGTCGCAGATTGCCGCGCGGCGGCCGCCGTTCCTGATGAAACGGACTGCGGCCTTCACCTTGGGTCCCATTGAGCCTGCAGGGAACTCTCCATTTGCAAGCAGCCGTTCAGCCTCTTCCAGGTTGAGATTGCCGAGGAATCGCTCCTGTGGGGTGCCGTAGCCAATGGCAGCTCCCGGGACATCGGTGGCAATCACCAGTATATCCACCCCTGTTGCACCCGCAAGACAGGCGCTGGCCAGGTCCTTGTCGATCACCGCATCGATTCCGTGAAATAGCCTTCCCTCCCTGATTACCGGAATTCCACCGCCGCCGCAACAGATGACGATGAAATCCATGTCGAGAAGGCGCTTTATCTCGTCCTTCTCCACGACGGTCAGAGGCTCGGGTGAGGCAACCACCCGGCGGTAGCCTTTGGGCGTTCTGACCATGGGCCAGGGGAGGGCGGCAGCCTGTTCTTCGCTGTAGGTAGGCCCGATCGGCTTTGTCTGATTCCTGAATGCCGGATCGTCTTCCGCTACCTGGACATAGCTTATCAGGCTGACAAGGTACCGCTTTTCCCCTCCCAGTGCCAGCAGTTCGCTTTCGAGAGTGGACTCTACCATGTATCCTATCTGCCCCTGTGTCTGGGCAACAAGAATCTCAAGAGGCATGGCAGGAACCTCGGGGCAGCACTCCTGCTGCAGAAGGAGGTTGCCGACCTGTGGGCCGTTGCCGTGGGTAATTACGATTCGATACCGCGCGGCAAGCTGTGCTATCTGCTTCATCGGAAGCTTCAGGTTGGCAAGCTGCTCTGCACAGGTTCCCTGTTCTCCCTGCCGTATGAGGGCGTTTCCGCCAAGCGCCACCAGAATGGTTTCCTTCTGCGGATGATGCGGCATGCTACCTCCGTCGGATTCTGTAATGTTTCACGATGACAGATTGTATCATAATCTGTCGCAGAGTTCTGCAAGCCGCGATTGACAACGGTACGTTATGGCGATTTACTTGATTCATGCGCATAAACAGAGATCTCCGGCTGTCGAGGTGTCCACCATGTCTGTGATTCCGAACTATTTTCCTCCCGATTTTACCCGCCCCGATCTCTCCGCCGCTCCGGCTGCAAGAGTGGAGGCCGCTCCTGCGGACGGCGTCCTTCCGCGCTCATTTCATGCCACCTCGAATCACCCGGAATATCTCCATCTCGGAAAGGGGGAGTGGTTACTGGCACGGGAGAGCCGGATGGATGCGGTCATGGTGCTGCGCGGTCGGACTCTGGATATTCTTGAACCAAGGAGAGTGAGACAGGGAGACCCTGTGGTGGTGGGGCGCACGGAAAACGGCGAAGAGGGTATCTATGTGCATACCTCAGGATTTTCTGTATCTGCCGATGGATCGGCGGAAAAATTCGCCTTCAGGACCCGAGGGACCAGGGAGACCCCCTTTTCCCGATCTTATGACGATCTCTATAATCTCCTCCGTTACGAGCGGGACAACGGTTACATTGTGTGGGTTCTCGGCCCTGCGGTTGTATTTGATCGCGACAGCCGCGATGCCATGTCGGGTCTGATCGAGACTGGTTACTGTCATGCGCTGATGGCAGGCAACGCCCTTGCCACTCATGATCTTGAGGCAGCGATCTTCATGACCGGCCTGGGTCAGGATATCTACACCCAGGAACTGGTTCCCAACGGCCATTACCATCATCTCGACGTTATCAACGAGGTCCGCCAGAGAGGGTCGATGGCGCAGGCCGTCATAGACCTGGAGATAGGGGACGGAATAATAAGCGCCTGTCAGCGATTGCAGGTGCCGTACATACTTGCAGGCTCCATCCGCGATGATGGACCTCTACCCGAGGTGATTACCGACAGCTGCGCAGCGCAGGACGCCATGAGGGTTCATGCGCGGCGGGCGACCACCGTAATTGCCCTTGCCACTCAGCTGCATGCCATTGCATTCGGCAACATGCTCCCCAGCTACCGGGTCCTCGACGACGGCACCGTGCGCCCGGTCTTTTTCTATGTTGTCGACATGTCGGAATTCGGGGCAGACAAGCTCGCCAACCGGGGATCGGGTCAGGTGCGTCCCATATTGACCAATGTGCAGGACTTCATGTCCAACCTCTGGCACAACCTGCGCCCTTGACAGTGACCAGCAGGGAGAGCGGGTCTACGGAGATCAAAGATGGATCAATCCTTTATTGACGACCGGATCATTAACCGCGGCCGTGAGCTTTTTTCAGCCATAAGTGATGAGAAGCCGTCGCTGTTCAACTCCGGCAACTGGCTCGGCAAGGTCATGGACTGGGCCATGAGCGACGAACAGTTCAAAACCCGCCTGTTCCGTTTTGTGGATGTCTTTCCCTCCCTGAAGACAAGTGAGCAGTTGACACGGCATCTGCACGAGTATTTTGAAACCGGAGGGGAGCTGCCGCCGGTCCTGACCGCCGGGGTAAAGGTTGCCGGGATGCTGGGGGGGGTGGGCGGCAATCTGCTGGCCAGGGCGGTTTCGGCAAACATACGGGAGATGGGACGTCAGTTCATCGTCGGTGAGACCACCGTTGAGGCGGTGAAAAACCTGCGGAGAGTCCGTGGCGACGGATTTGCCTTTGCGGTCGATCTGCTCGGCGAGGCAACCCTTTCCCATGAAGAGGGGGTGCGTTATGCCCATACCTATCTGGAGTTGATTGAAGCTCTGGGTAAGGCAGCGTCAGACTGGGTTCCGCTTGGCGGAAGCAGCGGTGCAAGTCGGCTGGATTGGGGGAGCGCCCCTTTGATCAATATCGCCGTAAAACCGTCTGCGCTTTACTGTCTGACTGACCCGCGAGATTTCGAGGGGTCGGTTCAGGCAATACTTGAGAGGCTGGCGCCGATTGTTGCTGCAGTGAGGGGTGTCAATGGTTTCCTCTGCATAGATATGGAGTCTACCCGGATGAAAGGGATCACCCTTGAGGTCTATCGGAGACTCAAGCGTAAGCACCCTGACTACCCCCATCTTGCTGTCGCTTTACAGTCATACCTTCGCGATACAGACCATGACCTGGCCGAACTGCTGGCATGGGGTGTCAGGGAGAATATACCGCTGTCAATCCGTCTGGTAAAAGGGGCTTACTGGGACTACGAGGTCATAAAGGCCCGCCAGAACGGATGGGAGCCGCCGGTTTGGACCATAAAAGCAGATTCGGATGCAGCCTTTGAACGGCATGCCCGGCTGATACTCGAGCATCATCACTATTGCCATTTTGCCTGTGCCACCCACAACATCCGCTCAATAGCAGCCGTGCTTGAGCATGCACGTGAGCTTGGGGTGCCGGATGAGCGATACGAGTTCCAGGTTCTTTATGGGATGGCCGAGCCGGTACGTAGGGTGCTGCTCCGTGAGACCGGCCGGGTCCGGCTCTATTCTCCCTATGGAGAACTGGTGCCGGGGATGGGGTACCTTGTCAGGCGTCTTCTGGAGAATACCGCCAATGAGTCATTCCTTCGCAAGAGTTTTAGCGTAGATCTGGATATAAGCCGGCTGCTTGAGGACCCGTCAGTTACAGCTTCCCGTGAAAGGGAGCGAAGAGGTGCTGTTGATACTTTTGAAGCAGCGGCAGGAGCTTTCCGCAACGAGCCTGCAGCCGACTTCACCCGATCCGAGCTCCGGGAGTCATTTGTAGGGCATATTGCCCGGCTTCGCACCAGAGGGGGCGAGATATATCCACTTCATATAAACGGGACCGATCTCCATACTGGCGACATGGTTGATTCCCTGAACCCTGCGTATCCGTTACAGTCAGTGGGAAGGGTCTGCCAGGCCGGTATTGAAGAAGCTTCAGCAGCCGTTGCATCTGCAAGCGCCGCTTTCCCCGAATGGCGCGATACCCCTCCTCATGACAGGAGAGGTTATCTGGTAAAGGCTGCAGCAATCGCCAGGGAGCGGATCGTTGAGCTCGCTGCCTGGCAGGTCCTTGAGATCGGCAAGCAGTGGGACCAGGCCTATAGCGACGTAGCCGAGGCGATCGATTTCCTGGAGTTCTATGCCCGGGAGATGACACGGCTTTCCGAGCCGCGAAAACTGGGTAACGTTCCCGGTGAGAAAAACAGGCTGCATTACGAACCGTGCGGGGTGTCTGCGGTCATTGCACCCTGGAACTTTCCGCTGGCCATAAGCTGTGGCATGGCTGCTGCCTCCATGGTTGCCGGAAACTGCGTGGTATATAAACCATCAAGCCTTACTCCGGTGGTCGGCCGCCAGCTGACCGAGATATTCATCGCAGCCGGTTTGCCTCCCGGCGTATTCAACTACCTCCCTGGCAGGAGCTCCGTTATCGGGGACTACCTCGTTGATCATCCTGAGGTCAGGATCATCGCATTCACCGGCTCGGTAGAGGTGGGGCTCCGGATCATGGAGAGGTCCTCGCGGCAATATGCCGGGCAAACGGTCCTCAAAAGGGTGATCTGTGAAATGGGGGGGAAGAACGCGACTATTGTTGACGATGATGCGGATCTCGATGAGGCGATCCCACAGCTGTTGCAATCGGCCTTCGGCTTCCAGGGGCAGAAATGTTCAGCCTGTTCAAGGGTTATCGTGCTGGATGCGATCTATGATCAGTTTGTGGATCGCTTTGTTTCCGCTGCCAGGGCGCTTGCCATCGGGCCGGCAGAAAATCCCGCCTTCTTCCTCGGGCCGGTGGCAGACCTCGAGCAACAGCGGAAGATCCTCGACTTTATCGAGATCGGGATCAGGGAAGGAACGCTGCTTTACCGGAGCAGTGTGCCGGACGGGGGGTATTATGTGCCGCTGGTCATCCTTGGAGATATACTGCCTGAACACCGGGTGGCCCAGGAGGAGATCTTCGGCCCGGTTCTTTCGGTCATGCGTGCCACCGGTTTTAACGAGGCACTCGACATTGCCAATAACACCCGATATGCGCTGACCGGTGGGGTTTTCAGCCGCAGTCCCGCCAATCTGGAACGGGCATCGCGTGAATTCAGGGTAGGGAACCTCTATCTGAACCGTGGATGTACGGGCGCCCTTGTCGAGCGGCAGCCGTTCGGCGGTTTCCGGCTGTCAGGCGGCGGCACAAAGGCGGGGGGAAGCGATTATCTGCTCCATTTCATGAATCCACGGGTTGTTACGGAAAATACCATGCGACGAGGTTTTGCCCCGGGAGATTGATTCCACGGGGTGCGGTTACCTCGCCGATGTTCAACCGGACGAGGCATCCGTGTGATCCACATTTACCGCATATGAGATAGGTCTGCACTGTAGACACCATAGATTAATAAAACTATCATTCCCGGGTGCCAGCTGTCGGGGTTACGTCTACATATTAGTGAAGACATCAGGTGTTCTTTCATGAGTCCTCTCTATACCACGAAGTAGTTTCCTCCTCTGTTGACGATTAACCCTTCTTTCTCCATCCGGTGGAGGTTGCTTGCAATCTTCCCGTTATCGATCGTGACCTGGGAAACCAGATCAGCGGCGGAGATGCCGGGATGGGCGAGTATCCTCCTCAGCAGGGTGCTGCGCAGCTGGCGGTTCGAGCCGGCGAAGGGGGACTGGCGTGTATGGTGGATGCTTTTGCGGGAGGGGTTGACCTGTTCACGTTTCAGAACTGCACCGTAATCCATGAGGGTGTTGTACCATTCCCGCGGCCGGGAGCGGTCCATGGTTAACTCCACCAGCGACAGCAACTCCCGGTCGTGGATGCCAGTGCAATTCTGGAAAAAATGATGAATGAAGACACTGCGGATGTTTGTTTCGATGAAGAGTGCCGGTTGGTCGAAGGCAAAGGCCATGATTGCGCCAGCGGTATACGGGCCAATGCCGGGGAGGGATTCCAGTTCCTTCCGAGTTGAGGGGAGGGTTCCTCCAAACCTGATCATGACGGCCTCCGCCGCCCTTTTGAGGGCCAAAGCGCGTCGGTTGTACCCGAGCCCCTGCCAGATGGTCAGCACATCGGCAAAGTCGGCTGCAGCCAGTTCCCCTACGGAGGGAAACCGCCCGAGGAACTCGAGGAACTTTCCGGTTACCCGCTCCACCTGCGTCTGCTGCAGCATGATCTCGGAGACCATTATGCTGTAGGGATCCGTCGTCTCTCGCCACGGAAGGCATCGCGGGTTGGTCCGGGCGGTTGTATAGACAGTGGTGCGGAATGCCGCGATGTCGACTTCTGTCAATTTCATTGCAGAATCCCCTCCGCAGCCCTGATCCCACTGGCCCAGGCACCGGTTATGCCGCGGGAAGTCCCGGCGCCGTCGCCGATCATATAGACGTTTCTGGAGACCCGGAAATGGCGGTCCAGAAAGGAAGGTTTGTTCGCGTACATCTTGATCTCCGGATAGTACATGATGGTGCTCGGGTGGAGAATTCCGGGGACGATGGTGTCGAGCTTTTTCAGAGCCGCCCAGATGTGGCGCATGATCTTGGCCGGCACCGCAAGCCCCAGGTCGCCTGCCGTGACCGGGCAACTGGGGGGGAACGAGTAGAGATCCTCGTTGAAAGTCTCCGCTGCCGAGCGTTTACCCATGCGGAAATCTCCAACCCGCTGCATGAGCGGCATGCCGCCGCCGATCTCGTTGGCCAGCCTGCCGAGGAAGACGGCCATCTGCTGGCCACTTCTGACAGGGTCTCTCAGGCCGATGGTTTTGAGCAGGGCAAAATTAACCAGATTGTTCCCTGTCTGCTCCTTTGAGAGGGCATGACCGTTGACCAGGTTGAACCCCTGATAACGCTCGAGCACCACCCGCGCATGACCAGAGTTGGTGCAGAAGGTGCGCACACCGTCGGGGAAGAGAAACTTCGGGTCATAGTAGTCATTGACGATGGGGTAGTTGCTCAACGTAGTCTCTACGCGAATTCCTACATCAACCACGTTGTCGATGTAGGCGATACCCATCCGTTCCATTATCTGCTGGAGAAAGCTGAAACCCTTCCGTCCGGGTGCGACGATCACCTTTTTGGCACGTACTGTTTCAGTGCCGGCGATGATCACTCCCGTCCCTTCGGCGGAGTCAAGGACATCGGTCACCTCCTTCTCAAGCCAAAACTGCACCCCCCGGCTCTCGAGTTCTGCGCGGAGTCGCTGGATTAGTTCCTTGCTCCGGTCTGTGCCGACATGGGCCTGGCGAACGTTGAGCAGAGTTACGCCGATCCGCTCCGCCCGGCGCTGGTAAAGCTCCAGGTTCTGTTTCTCCTTGATGGCCGGCTGCAAACTGTTCTCCACCATGGGGAGGAGCAGCTCGGCCTCTTCCCTGGTCCAGTTCTCCACGGCAAAGCCGATGGGGAAAGTGTAGTTCTGTTTGCAGTCATTCAGCAGGCCGCCGGAGCAGATCTTTTCCTTGTCAACCATGAGGATGGAAAGGGACTGAGAGTGATCGGTGAGGTGAAAGGCAGCACCGAGAGCTGCCGGGCCGGTACCGACGATGATGATGTCGTAGTGGAGAGATGGCATGAAAGACCTTTTCGAGAGGTTTTTATGATCAGATTATACCAGTCGGGCGGCGATTGTCAGGCTCTGTCACCTTCCTTGATTTTCTCCATTGCCCCGGTAGCTGGTGAAATGGTATAAACAGATGGCCTGTTAACCACAGGGGTCGTCTCCTGTGGTATTTGTTTGTTCGAAAAACAGCAATACCCTGCACAGTAAAGGAGTAATTAGTGATACACCACGTTTTTCCGCTCCCTGCCCGAAGGTTTGCGCCTCTCCTTCTAGCTCTCCTTGCACTGCCGCATCTCTTGTCAGGGTGTGGTAAAGAAAATACTAGAGATCAGTCGGGTCCCATCCCCTCGCACGAAAAATCTTCTGCACCTCCGATAGCTATCTATGCAGCGAAGAGCACAGCTAAACCAATAACTCCATCTTTCACAACAAGGTCCACTTCATTGCGTACTGCAGTGTCTGCTGAGATCTCTGCTTCCAAGGTCAAGCAAAAATCAGGGGAGGACCCTGAATTTGCGAAGAAATGTGGCTGGCCGGTGAAGTGCCCCGCTCAGCTGCCTGGGGCGATTCTGCCGCAGAAACGGATCGTGGCCTACTATGGAAATCCGCTCTCAAAGAGGATGGGGGCGCTGGGAGAGTATCCGAAGGACGAGATGTTGCGCCGATTGAAAGGGGAGGTGTCCCGTTGGGAGAAGGCTGATCCTTCGCTGCCGGTGCAACCGGCCCTGCATCTGATCGCAGTGGTGGCACAAGGAGAGCCGGGTAAGGCAGGTAAGTACCGGATGGTCATTCCTGATGCCATTGTAAATCAGGTGTACGGATGGGCCAAGGAGGCTAACGCCCTCCTCTTCATCGACATCCAGACCGGGCATGAAAACATCCGGACAATTCTACCGCGTTTCGAGTGGCTCCTGAAAAACCCTGACGTACATTTGGGTATCGATCCTGAGTTCAACCTGATCAAGAGCGGAAAAAAACCGGGGACCAAGATCGGCACTTACGACGCAGCAGATATAAATTATGTATCAGGATATCTGGCGGGTCTGGTGAAGAAGTACAATCTGCCACCCAAGGTGTTCACGGTGCACAGATTTACTCGAAATGGGGTTACCAATGCCAGAAACATCGTGCTCCGACCCGAGGTTCAGATAGTCATGCACATGGATGGCTGGGGAGCTCCGTGGCTGAAAAGGGACTCATACAAGGATTACGTTGTCTCCGAGCCGGTTCAGTTTACCGGATTCAAGCTCTTCTACCATAATGACACCAAGAAGGGGAACCCGTTGATGACACCTCAAGAGGTGCTAAGGCTGAATCCTAAGCCGCTTTATATCCAGTATCAATAAACAATATCGACACTTTCAAAATCAAATCCCCCTCAGCCACCCTTTGCAAAGGAGGGTTAGGGGGGATTTACCGCTTCAGGTTCATCTCCTCTATCTATTGCGTTTTCTTCGCTGTCGGCATTCTGCCCGGGTTTTTCAAAACTGACCCTTCCGATTTTTCCTCCCCTGAGCTCCCTTAGAAAAGCCTCGGCCGCTCGATGCACATCAACAACCCCACCGGTAATGAGACACCCAAGACGTCGTCCAATCTCTTCAATAACTTTACTAGGTGTATCCGGCATCTCTTCGATCTTGTATCTACTTCTGAGGAGTGCAGGATAATTCTGCATCATAAACTCTGCAGCGAAGAGCCCCACTGTGGTGTAGTCAAGAGCGTTTGCACCAATTGCCCCGCTTGTTGCAAGTCGATAGGCCGCAGACTGGTCGCTGATGTTCGGCCAGAGTAAGCCCGGCGTGTCTGAGAGGACAATGCCGTTACGCAGATCGATCTGCTGGGCACAGGTGGTAATTGCAGGCTTGTCTCCTACCTTTGCCATGGACTTTCCTGCCAGAGTATTGATAAGGGTCGACTTGCCCACATTGGGAATGCCCACGACCATGGCGCGAAGCGGCCAGCCCGGCCTGCCGCGGTTTGGAGCCAGGCGTTGGCAGAGCTTGATAAGTTGCTTCACTTCTGAGTGCTTTTTGGCTGACAGCGGCAGGGCGAGCACCCCTGTCTGAAGTTCAAAACTGCGGACCCATGCCTTTGTCACTGCAGGATCGGCCAGGTCGCTCTTGTTAAGCACCTTGATGCACGGCTTGTTACGGCGCAGAGTCTCCAGCAGGTGATTGGAGCTTGAGGAGGGAAGGCGGGCATCAAGGATCTCGATGATTACATCTGTCTTCCGTACCATTTCTGAAATCAGTTCATGGGCCTTGCCCATGTGCCCGGGATACCATTGTATAGTCATGTATGTTTTCATTCCTTTAAAGGTGTAGTATTTATCTTCTGGTTTGCAAAGATGAGGGAGTATATCACATTCTCGAATGAACAAAGGCGGTTTCCTTTGATGCGGATTTGTGGTAGGTTTTTAAAAAATTCGAGGTTACGTATATGTACACATTGAAAATTATCACATCATTTGCGGCCGCGCATAATCTCACTCATTATCAGGGTGAGTGCGAAAACCTTCATGGTCATAACTGGAAAGTTGAAGTTTCAGTTACGGCCAGAGAACTTGATAAATCCGGACTCGGAATCGACTTCAAGATTCTCAAGGCAGAAACCATAGCTCTGCTCAAAACACTCGATCACAAGTATCTCAATGAGCTGGATCCTTTTCTCAAGCTCTCTCCATCCTCTGAAAACATCTCACGTTACCTTTATTACACGTTGGGTGAACGCCTTAATAATGACAATATTAAAGTAATCATGATTACTGTCTGGGAATCAGATGCCGCCTGTGCCAGCTATTATGAGTGATAATGCTGC
>JAYSLX010000109.1:0-10422 GCA_043725245.1 Geobacteraceae bacterium
GAAGTCCTACTCCAAGACCAAGCCGATCCGCAAGGAGGAATTCACCCAGCTCACGGCGTGGTGGGGAAAGCGCGTTGAGAACGAGCAGGCGTGGCGGGTGCCCATTGCGACACTTGAGGAGAACGGCTACAACCTCGATATCAAGAATCCCCATGTCAAGGATGCCGGCCACGCCTACACCAGCGCCGAACTGCTGGAGCTGCTGCACCTGTCGTTCGTGAAGAGCGATACGCTGCTGCAGACCCTGCGCAAGGAGCTGGCCGGTGGGTGAGTGGCGGCAGGTGAGGATTGAGGACTTTTTACACCGGACGAAAAGCCCGGTTTCTTTGCGTGATGATGAGGCGTATCAGCTCGTCACCGTGAGGATGCACCACAAAGGCGTCACTCTGCGGGAAAAGAAGAAGGGTAAGCTGATCGGCTCCAACATGTATCGGGTGAAGTCTGGTCAGTTCATCCTTTCCGGCATCGACGCACGGCACGGAGCTTTTGGGGTGATTCCAGAAGAGTTGGATGGGGCCATTGTCACCAACGATTTCTGGTATTTCGACGTCGATGACGCCGTTGTCTCCCGTGATTTTTTCCTCTGGTTCACCTCCACTCCGCTTTTCCTTGACGCCTGCATCAAGTCAAGTGAAGGGACCACCAACCGCCGCCGTTTGCAGGCAGAGAGGTTCTTCAACTTTTCTTTCAATTTCCCCGGCATCTCGGAACAGCATCGGCTGGCAGAACGGTTTATCGCTTTCGATAAAACACACTCGGCTTTGAAAGATGAGTTCGAAATCCAGACTACCCATTTCAAACAACTCCGTCAGGCCGTGCTGCAAGAGGCGGTAGAGGGGAAGCTGACCGCCGACTGGCGCAGGCAGAATACGGACCCCATCCCCCACCTGACCTCCCCCTTGAAGGGGGAGGAACCTGATTTGCTCCCTCCCCTTCAAGGGGAGGGTCGGGGTGGGGATGGGTTTAAAGGCAACCCCCTCTACGACGCTTCAGCCCTCCTAGCGCAGATCAAGGCCGAAAAAGAGCGGCTGGTCAAGGCGGGGAAGATCGGAAAGGAAAAGCCCCTGCCGCCGATTGCCGACAGCGACAAGCCGTTTGAGCTGCCGGTGGGGTGGGTATGGTGCCAATTGGGGGAAATAGCGGAAAGTCTATGCTATGGGACTTCACAGAAATGTGATTATGATTCGAAGCGTTCAGCAAAAGTCCTTAGAATCCCGAATGTCTCGTCGGGAATTATCGACGTTGAGGATCTGAAATATGCTGACTTGCCAACAAATGAATTAAATGATCTGGCCCTTCGAGATAAAGATGTATTGATAATTCGGTCCAATGGCAGTAGGGAACTTGTGGGACGGATGGTTATTGCTTCAAGCGAGCATGAAGGTTACGCATATGCCGGTTATCTGATTCGGCTTAGATTTACTGAAAAATCAACACTCCCAACATACATACAAATATGTTCAGCCTCGTCTTTGGTGCGCGACCAAATCGAAATTCCACTTCGTACAACTGTCGGTATCAACAACATAAATACTACCGAGATTTCAGCATTGAAATTCCCTCTCCCTCCCCTCGCCGAACAACAAGCCATTGTCGCCCGTGTCGACAGCCTCATGACCACCATCGACGCCCTGGAAGCGCAGGTCACCGAGCGGAAGGAGCAGGCGCAGCTGCTGATGCAGGC
This sequence comes from Geobacteraceae bacterium, assembly GCA_043725245.1. Taxonomy (GTDB): domain Bacteria; phylum Desulfobacterota; class Desulfuromonadia; order Geobacterales; family DSM-12255; genus Geoanaerobacter. Next base: position 1,685 of record JAYSLX010000109.1, read on the forward strand.
GGTGTTGCGGGAGGCGTTTGTTGGTGGGGAAATTAACAGGCTGGTTTATGAGCTATAGGAGCTTGAAGAGAAGGAAATTTCGCTGGCGCAGGGGATGATCTAAATGCATAAATGGCAATACATACAAATAATCACTTGCATTGACAAATACTGCGGTATAATATCCCCAAACCTTCAGTATTAGGCACTGTATTTAGGGGGTCTTATCATGGGAACAAAAATTAAGAGGGTCTGCGTTGACGGCTATAAAAATCTGGTAGATTGTGAAATCGAACTTCACGATTTTAACGTGCTTGTCGGGCCAAACAATAGCGGGAAAAGCAACTTTCTTGAAATCTTCACATTCGTCGATGCCCTGTTATTTGGCGCAGAAGACCATAAAAAAAATATCTTCGAAAACGCTGCAACACCTCGTGGCCATTCATCCACCTGCCATATAGACGGACATAAGTGCAAGCCTATTTCAGTTTCTTTTCTATTTGAGCATACTGAAAACAATATTTGTAGAGAGATCGAGTATTTATTATCAATCGAGTGTGCTGACCCTTTTATCGGAATTGAAGCAAAGCAGAAAGATATCGGTTTTATTAGCGAACATCTTACTGCCAAAGATAAGACAAAAACCGGCAAACCCATCACTCTGTTTAATCGCGATAGAGATACTCTGAAAGTAAAAAGAGATGGCAGGTTCAGTAATCATAAGATTGATAGGATGAGATCCGCAATTACTGCAATAAGCGTCTTATTTCCGGACAATCAAGATCTGGACTCGCTTTTCCCGCTTGCAATGAAAGTTTTGCATGAATTGTTTGCCACAAGAGTGGTCTTTATTTCCCCAAACGAAGTCAGAAAAAACCTCAATCAGGGCAAAGGCATTGCCTATGACCCTTCCAGGGCTACATCGCTCGATATTTTGCCGGCAATCGCAGAGATAAAAAAAGATCAAGCTTTGTACAGCCAATTTGAAAATGTTCTATGTCAGGTGCTTGATATAGAAGCCGCAAGTTTTGCATCCATTCCATTTCCTGAGGAGGTTCGCAAAAACTTAAAAGAGGCGCCTGAAGTATTTCATATGTTTTTATTGAAAATGCCCGGTCAACCATCCTCAGATATCAGGAATTTTTCCGATGGCACTTTAATGGTTGTTGCGATCCTTATGCTTTTGCTTTCACCCGAAAAGAATTGTCCTCTAATTTGCATCGAAGAACCGGAAAACTGTCTGCACCCCAAGGCGTTGAAGACACTAATTTCATATCTGAAGCAAAAAACAACCGATTTCCAAATTCTGCTTACTACCCATTCCCCGTTCCTGATAAACCAGGTAAGTCCAGAGGACGTGACAGTTGCTCGCGTCCAGGATGATGGGAGTACACATTTCGAGCGCATCAGAAACATAAAAGAGCTTCATAGAAAGTTGCGAAAAAACTTCTTTAGCTTCGGTGATATGCTGGAAACCGGATTCAAGGAAGATGACGAGGCTATCTTCTGATGGTTCGATCATCAGGAAGACAAAAACAGGTTGCTCTCATCTTTGTTGAGGGAGATACCGAGGAAGAGTTTTATACCAAACTGCTCAGAGATTATCTGACCGGTATTCCGAAGTCGGTTTTAAATCTGAACGGTATTTATAATGTCCATCGGAAAGTGATGGGGAAAACCGAAAATTTTCTCCACAAACACAAAGATTGCGTTGTAAGGGTGTACTGCTGTATCGATAGAGAAAGCAGGGACCATAACCCACCTTTGGACATTGAAGACCTTCGGAAGTCATTAAGCGGCAACAAAGATTTCAAAAGAGTATTGTCTGCTGACGCTATCATTGCCACTCAGATGATAGAATCATGGTTTTTCTATGACCTGGAGGGAATTTACAAATTTCTGAAAGTCCCACGGAAAGAAAGAAATCCCTCCAGATTCACTCCCCCCGAAAAATTCACTCATATCCACCTGTCAAAATTCTTCGAGCGTTACGACAAAACTTACATTAAAGGCCATAAGAGCGCAAATTTCATCAGCAATCTTGATTTAGGCAAAATTCATAAAATTTGTCATGAGCTTCGAGAGGGATTGAACCTAATCATAAAACAAGCTGGAACATCAAAAAATACCTTGAATCCGGTACAATGCGACAACGCAGACAGTTAATGAACGACGGATCAATCTGCTCAAAACCTGAATCAGGAGTAACCCTATCTTTGAATGGGGTAAGAGTGGCGTGTAAAAACTTTATTGCCATACAATCACGTCTGGATTCAAGTACGGCCATCGCCATTGACCATAAGGCTCCGCATCACTGCCCTGATAATAAAGAGAGATATAAGAGCTGCGCACCAGTTCACAAGCAGTATCCCCCACCAGACCCCTTGCAATCCCCATCCAAGGTGAATCGACAGTAGCCAGAAGAGTGGAATAGGTGCGAGGAACTGGCGGAAAACACCGATTGCCAGCGATACCTGCGGTCTCTTGATCCCCTGCAGGGCGAATGAGTTGATATAAAGAATGACATAGGCGCCGAAGACAAAGGCGGCGATCTGCAGGTAGCCGGTCCCTATGGCGACAACCTTGTGGTCCCTTGTAAAAAGTCCCATCAGCTGCTCCGAACCGAGAAAGACAGCCGCAGAGCCAAGGGTCATAAGGGCAAACCCACTGCCAAGAGCTCTCTTGACCGTTTCCTTCACCCGGTCGAAACGATGAGCACCGCTGTTCTGAGCCACCATTGCCAGTGTCGCGACATTGAGCCCCATGACAGGGAGAAGGACGATCTGCTCGATACGGGTTGCAATGCCGTATGCTGCAACCGCCTCTTTGCCGAACCTCCCCACGAACCAGGTGATAAGGAAGATACCAAAGGCCACGGTCAGCATGGTCAGGCTCGATGGAAAACCCTGCCGTGCCAGGTCGCTAAAAGGCTTTAAACGCGGGATCACGAGTCGCCAGGATTTCCGTGAGACAAGGCCGGTCTTCAGGACGCGGCTGAAGAGATAGATACTCCCCATCGCCTGGATAAAAACGGTTGCCCAGGCAATCCCTGTAAGTCCGAGCGCAGGTAGTCCCAGCCCTCCATAGATGAACCATGGGTCGTAGATCAGGTTGAGGAGAAAGGCGACCACCAGGAAGTTGCGGAAGCTTTTGGTGTCGCCGGCGGCGTTCAGGACGCCGTTTTGTGACTGGTTGGCAATGAAAAAGCCTGACCCGGAGAAGATGGCGCCGACATAGCTGTGTGCGGTCCGGAGGTAGTCGCCACTGGCTCCCAGAAGGGTCAGGATGACGGGTGCGGAGACAAGGCCAAGCAGTGTGACGAACAGGCCATGGATCAGCGCAAAGGAGAGGGTCTGGGCGGCGTAGAGTTCCGCGTTCTCTGGGTGGCCCGCGCCGAGGGAGTGCCCGATGAGTGCGGTTGATGCAGTGGAGATGCCGCTTCCCACGGCAATGATAAGGAAGAAGACCGGGAAGGAGAGTGAGATTGCTGCCTGGGCCTGCGTGGAGATGAGACCGGCATAGAAGGTGTCCACCACGTTAAACATGGTGTTGAAAAAAAAGCCGACCCCCACCGGCACCGCCAGTCGCATCAGGAGTTTTGGGATCGGAGCGGTCAGGAGGTCGAGCGATGTGGTCATGGACAGCATTCCCTTCACCCATCCTCATACCTGCACATCTCCCTGCTGTCAACCTGAATTCGGCAGCTTATGAACGCTCTTTCAGCAGAGGAATGGTGCTCTGATGAGCATCTTTGATACTGCGGAGTCTATGGTGAGTAACACCGGATCTGACCGGTTAGGAGCTGTTTATGAAAGAATTGAATTGATTATTCCGGGGATTTGTGATTAGTAAATGCAAACTGAAAACCTGGATATTGGTGAGATGCTACGAAACCGCTCAGATAGGGTCGGTTCGATTTAATTGAGAGGAGGATGTAAACGATGAGAGGATCGAGAAGTCGAATCATTGCGGCAATCATGTTGACGTTATTCGTCATTGCCGGCACGGCATTCGCCGCACAGGGGAACGGTAAGCTTAAGGTACAGATCCCGGTTGCGCCTGAACTGTATGCCAAAGAGCCGCAACCACTTACAGTGGATCAGTGCGGACAGTGTCACCCCGGGCTTTTCCGCAATCTTAAAGAGAATGGAGCAAAGCACCGCTTCGACTGTCAGAAGTGCCACACCTCATTCCACGTCTATAACCCTAAGAAGGGTAACTACGAAGCACTGATGCCGAAATGCGCCAGTTGCCACAACGAGCCTCATGGGCCGAAGGTGACTGACTGCGGCAGTTGCCACACGAACCCGCATGCACCGAAGACGATGACCATAACCACCCGCTTGACCAATGCCTGTACGCAGTGTCACCCCGGTCCCCTGGCACAACTGACCAAGAACCTGAGCAAGCACACCAAGGTGGCCTGTGTCCGATGCCATACATCACACGGTTTCATCCCTTCCTGCTTCGCCTGTCACAAGCCGCACCATCAGGGTCAGGAAGTTGCCACATGCACAAAGTGTCATCCGGTTCATAATCCGCTGACGATAACCTATCCCAAGGATTCTCCGGCAGTGACCTGCGGTGCCTGCCACAAAAAGATCTACGGAGTCTGGCAGAAGACCCCCAGCAAGCATGGCAAGGTCAATTGCGCCACCTGTCACCACACCAAGCACAAATATGTGCCCAAGTGCATCGAGTGCCACCCTGCACCTCACAAGAAAGAGATCCTGGCTCGCTTCCCGAAATGTCTGGGATGTCACCTTGATGTACATGACCTGCCCACAGGCGAGAAGAAAAAGTAGCACGATAAACCACCAAGCCTGAAAAGAGAGGCCCTCGATCCGTCGGGGGCCTTTTTTATTGAGTGGAAAACCCCTTTGTGGTACGTTTACCCGTTTTCAAATATTGAATGATGCCGGGAGATACCTAGATGTTTGGTGCAATCATAAAGAAGTTTGTAGGGAGCAAGAACGAGCGCGAACTGAAGCGAATGTGGCCGATCGTGGAGAAGATAAGCGCAATGGAACCAGCTATCTCCAAGCTCTCCGACGACCAGCTCAGGGACAAAACCAACGAGTTCAAGGGGCGGATCGGTCGGGGCGAGACGGTTGAAGCGATCCTCCCTGAGGCCTTTGCCGTCTGCCGTGAGGCTGGAAAGCGGGTCTTGGGGATGCGCCACTTTGATGTCCAGCTGATCGGCGGCATGGTGCTGAACCAGGGTAAGATCGCAGAGATGAAGACCGGTGAAGGGAAGACCCTCGTTGCCACACTCCCGGCTTACCTGAACGGGCTCACCGGTCGCGGAGTCCATGTCGTTACGGTCAACGACTACCTGGCCAAGCGCGACTCAGACTGGATGGGACGGATATACACCTTTCTGGGACTGACCGTCGGTGTCATCGTACATGGTCTGGATGATGACCAGCGCCGGGAGGCATACGCTGCAGACGTCACCTACGGAACCAACAACGAGTTCGGATTCGACTATCTGCGTGATAACATGAAGTTTGCCCTGGAAGACTATGTTCAGCGCCCGTTTCACTTTGCAATCGTCGACGAGGTCGACTCCATCCTGATCGACGAGGCCAGGACTCCGCTGATTATCTCCGGCCCAACCGAAGACTCCACCGACAAGTATTACACCATCGACAGGATCATCCCTCAGCTGAAAAAGGGGGAGACGATGGAGGTCGAGGCCAATACCCTCTCAGGTAAGCGGAAGGCCTACACCGGAGACTTCACCGTAGACGAGAAGGCCAAGTCAGCCACCCTTACCGAAGAAGGGGTGCTCAAGGTCGAAAAGCTTTTGAAGATCGACAACCTCTATGATCCGCGCAATATCGAGATCCTGCACCACGTGAACCAGGCACTCCGTGCCCATGCCCTGTTCAAGCTGGATGTGGACTATGTTGTAAAGGATGGCGAAGTGCTCATCGTTGATGAGTTCACCGGAAGGCTGATGCCGGGACGCCGCTGGTCCGATGGCCTCCACCAGGCGATAGAGGCCAAGGAAGGGGTGAAGATCGAGAACGAGAACCAGACCCTTGCCACCATCACCTTCCAGAACTTCTTCAGGATGTACGAGAGGCTCTCCGGCATGACAGGAACCGCCGACACCGAGGCAGAGGAGTTCCACAAGATCTACAAGCTCGACGTGTCGGTCATCCCGACCAACCGGGTACTGCTCCGCCCGGACTTCCCTGATGTGGTCTACAAGACCGAGAGGGAGAAGTTCAATGCGGTTATCGAGGAGATCAAGGAACTCTACGCCAAGGGCCAGCCGGTGCTTGTCGGCACCATTTCCATCGAGAAGTCGGAGGTGCTGTCGGAACTTCTCAAACGACAGGGAATCCCCCACAACGTCCTGAATGCCAAGCAGCATGACAAGGAAGCCGAGATAGTGGCACAGGCGGGGCGCAAAGGGATGGTAACCATTGCCACAAACATGGCGGGTCGTGGTACGGACATCGTCCTCGGTGGCTATCCTGACGGACTTGCAAAGAACTGGCTCAAGGAGAATCCGGATGCAACCAACGAGCAGTACGAGGCGATGCTGGAAAACGCACGCATGGTCTGGGCGAAGGAGCATGACGAAGTGGTTGCACTCGGCGGCCTGCATATCCTCGGTACCGAGCGTCACGAGTCCCGCCGGATAGACAACCAGCTTCGCGGTCGCTCCGGACGTCAGGGAGACCCAGGTTCATCCCGCTTCTATCTGTCGCTTGAAGATGACCTGCTTCGGATCTTCGGCTCTGAGAGGGTTTCCAAGATCATGGACCTTCTGAAGATCGAGGAAGGCGAGGCAATTACCCACGGGATGATCAGCAGGGCGATAGAAAACGCGCAGAAGAAGGTCGAGGCACACAACTTCGAAATCCGTAAGCACCTCATTGATTATGACGATGTCATGAACAAGCAGCGCGAGGTGATCTACACACAACGCAAGGAGATACTCGCCGGTGATGATATCAGGAACATCTTCCTGGACATGCTGGATGAGTCCATCGGAGATATCGTAGGCGAATACGCCATTGACAAGGTGCCGGGGCACGAGTGGGACTGGCCGGGCCTCTCAGAGGCCATTTACAAGACATTCGGCGTCGAACTCGACCTGCCGGAAGAGACCATCCGCCGCCTCACCCCTGACAACTTCAGGCAGCTCCTCAAGGATGAGGTCATCAAGCGTTTCAATGAAAGGCTCGGTCACTTCGGCGAAGAGACAATGGATCATTTGATCAAGTGGATCATGCTGCAGACCATCGATCAGCTCTGGAAAGATCACCTCCTGAATATCGACCACCTGAAGGAGGGTATCGGCCTCCGTGGCTACGGCCAGAAAGACCCCAAGCAGGAGTACAAGAAGGAAGCCTTCAACCTCTTTATGAGCATGATTGTCAGGATCCGCGCCGATGTCGTAGAAAAGATATTCTGGGTGCAGCTCACCCGCGAAGAGGACCTGGAGGAAGAGGTGGAGCGCCTGGAGGAAGAGCACCAGAAGAAACGGAAGGTGGTCTACAATCTGGGTGAGGCCGAGGCGGCACAAAAGCAGCCTGCCAAAAGCGAAAAGGTTGCGGGAAGGAACGACCCTTGTCCGTGCGGCAGCGGGAGGAAATTCAAGAGGTGTTGCGGCAAGTAGTTTCACTCTGCACGACGATATATATGATGAAAAGCCTCCGGAACAGCTGTTCCGGAGGCTTTTTTTGTGCGCCCGACAGGGCGCCCTGAGTCACGATATTTCACTGCCTCTTCTATACACATGGATAAATACATTAAAGAATGAACTGCTCACACCGAAAAATAAACTCAGCACCCTTGGAGGGGAATGTTCCCTCTGGGGGAAGTGTGATATTTCATTAAACACCGGAGGAATTACCATGAAAATCATTACCCGCTTATCCGTCACCTCCCTGATTCTGATGTCTCTCCCTCTGATCTGCCTGGCCGAAGAGGTCCGGGTCGGAGCGGGAGCAGCCCCGACCGAAAACATCCTCAAACCGCTCAAGGCGCCCTTTGAAAAAGCTACCGGCCTCACCCTGGCAACATTTTCCTCCGGCCCCAAGGCCGCCTTTGTCGATATGGATAAGGGTAGCGTTGATGCCGCGGCAGCCGGCCTTTCATTAGATGACTGGATGGCACTGCTGAAAAAAGAAGGGGTGGCTGTTGCTGATCAAAAGGCCTATCAGAGTGTCGTCATTGGTAAGGACAAGATTATCGTGCTGACCCACAAATCTAATCCGGTGAAGAACCTCTCCAAGGAGCAGCTTAAAGCGGTCTTCACCGGCAAGGCCACCAACTGGAAGGATGTGGGTGGCAACGACGCCCCGATCCTGATTGTCTGGGGGAAAATGATTCAGGGCACCAACAGCATGTTCGTAAAAAATATGCTCGATGGCAGTGAACCGATCAAAGATGTAATGGAAGTTATGACCGCCGATGATGTCAAAATTGCGGTCGAGACCAACCCCGAGGCGATCGGTATCGGCCCATTGTCGGTGGCCGGGCCTACGCTCAACATCCCTGCAACCCCCGAACTGGCCCGAGCAATCACGTTGATGACAAAGGGTGCGCCCAAACCAGGGGTGCAGAAACTGATCAATTTCATAGCTGGAGATGGAGCACAGTACGTTAAAAAATAGGTCGCATACAGAACACCCATCAATCAAAACAGGCTAAGGAGATTTCAATGAAACGAACAGCAGCAGTTATCGCCCTCGGCGCGGTTCTCATCTGTAGCGCACTACCGGCATTCGCCGAAG
>JAYSLX010000110.1:0-6462 GCA_043725245.1 Geobacteraceae bacterium
TAGTGTTATAAGGCAATACAGAGAATGCATTATAACATATCTATACGTAATTGCTTAGCTTTTTATACAACAAGGCTTAAGTCAATGACATTGAGGTTAACATAGATTCTGCAGACAGTTAACTGATTGTCAGTACCACCGAAGATTTAAGGCCGGTGCTGTCGGTCACGGTGCATGTCACAGCAATCGGCGTTAGTGGACGAATGACCAAGCCAGGAACCGCCACATCAAATCCGGTGCCAGCAATATTTTTGACCGCCGGATAAGTTGAATTGTTGGAAGCAACGGTGAACGTCTTGCCCGTTGCAACAGTGACAGTGAAGGAAACAACCTGATTTGCAGTGGCAGTGACTGCTGAAGCTGTCGGCGTGATGTTCGGTTTTTGCGGGTTTTTGCCGGTTATGACCAGCGGACGCATCATGTCGTGCTCTTCATGTTCGAGGATATGACAGTGCCACACAAACTCATTGGCCTGCGCTATCTGTGCACCAAGAACCCCCATGCTGCGTGTGCTGTACGGTACATCGAAGGGTACGGGAACCATATCCCATTTGAAGATTACTGTGGTGACTTCTCCCGGATTCATCTTGACTGTTTCTTTCCACCCAAGTTCATTAAGCTCCGGGCCTCGTGCAGCGCCGGTGGGGGTAAATCTGCCGGTAATCAACCTGAACGGTTGCCGTGACAGTATCTGGCAGTCCTGGAGATGGAAATGGATCGGATGAGTGTCGGCAGTATTGTTGAAGAACCGCCACACTTCAACCGTACCGGCAGCAATGGTCTCTGTCGCCGGTGCCATGTATTCGAGCCCGAAGCCGCCGCCGACCAGGGCCGGCTTGGTGGTTCCGAGCAACTGACGCAGACGACCGTATGAATCAAAGTCCTCATTTAGGGTCAGGTCCCTGACAAAGCCGGGCGTGACCAATGGAGACAGTGGGGCAACGACGCCGGCTGTAATCACCGGTGCTTTGGCAAGTGACGGCGGATCCATGGGTGGCAGAGTTGGCAGGCCGACCTGTGGGTCAGTAACAGTAATGCCGTTTTTGGGTGCGATCACTCTGAAGCGAAGAATGTTTCTGGTGTCGACTGTAGAACCAGCTATAGCTGCCGGGGTATTAATGTTACCGGCATAGTAGTCGTTGGTCGGTGCTCCGCCCGGGAACGGACCGGGGGAGTCACTATAGAAAACGAATTCGTCGCCAATGACACAATTGCTGAAGTCGATGATGCAGTCAACCCGCTCGGCATTGCCGACAACCAGGTTGCCGGAGAAGGTTAACGGATTGAAAGGGATGATGTTCCCATTGGTTGCCGCTGGTGTCGTGGCCGGGAAGACAACCGGCTTCTGCAGGTAGCCCCCTTCGGTGCCGATCTGGATGATCTGCGGACATCTCGAACCCAGTTGTCCAAAAGCGGTAGGCAGGGCGGCTACAGGACCAACCGTACCGAAGGCAGGGTCATATCGGTACTGGCCGGTGGGGACACCCATCACAGGCGGAAGATTGCCGGTGGTGACTTCGCACCCAGGTTGTACCTGAAGCATGTTGATGTTGAAGAAGCGCGCGTTGCAGGCATTGAGAAGCATGAAGCGGAAGCGGCGCGCTTCAACCTCGACAACAGGCGCGACCGTGCCGTTGCAGAGCATTGTATCGCCGAAAAATTCCGGGACGCATGAAGGGTTTGGCGGCGGAAGGACACCACGCCCTCTTTTCAGGCGATAAAGTGTTGGGTCGTAGGTATGTGCGTACCAGAGGCTGCCTTCAGTCCGCGCAGGCATGATGGTGGCCCAGGTCGGGTCGGTAGCGTAGGTGCCTGTTCCGAGCGCACCAGCAACTCCTGGCACACCATTTACGAAGATCTTGTCCTGGAAAACCAGCGGAATCAGGCTGGTGAGTGGCGCAATCGAGGTGCCGAGGGCAGTTTCCTGAGCAAGGTCAAGGCAGAGATAGCCAGTGGCGAGACCGGCATAGGCATTGGTCCGGGTGATACCATGGGCATGATCGTGATACCACATGAGCCTTGTACTTTGGTCGTTGGGGTAGAACAAATCGGCTTGGCCTTGCTGAATGGGGTTGGCCGTCATATTGTCGAGCACACTAGTCGGCCCGTTCTGGAAGCTTTGACCGAAAGAATAACCTGGTCCGGCAGGAGACCACCAGTCAAACGGCCCACCGTCACTGATCCAGGGAACAAAGCCGCCGTGCAGATGAATGGCGATCCTGTTCTGTGCTTTTCCATCGCTGGCTATCAGCACCGTGGAGTCATTCGGGATTATATTGGTTGGCGGCAGGTTGTTGGTCATACGCAGACGGGTTGCGGTGTTACGTGCGGCGATTACTACGCCTCCCAAGTGACGTTGCACCGGCACAGTTTTAGAGCTGTCATAGTAGCCCCAGAGCGTGGTTGGAGCAAGCGCGGGGTGCAGCTTTTCGGAAAACTCTGCTGCCGTTACGTTGTACATTGTGGTGTTCGCAAACCCCTGGTCATGGGTACCGTCGAGAACCGGAATCCCCCCCGGGTCGTTGGCATAGAAAGAAGTGTTGGGAATCAGGCCCAGGACCATGGGTGGCAGATCGAGGCCGCGGAGTTTGTAAGCCGCGCTCTTCAAAAGGGGCGGGCTTTGAGCGAAAGCCTGAGCAGAGCCAGAGCCGAGCCAGCGAACCGGCATCGGCAGCATTGTTGCTCCTGCCGCGAGCGCGGAAATCTGGAGAAACTTTCTGCGAGATATATCCTTGTTGAACATAATGTATCTCCTTAACGGGGCTGTGGTTAAACAGCTTCTGAGAAAACAATGAGCAAATTGATTTCGCCTTGTATAACGAATTTAAGCCTTGCGCCGCCGCCAGATTCCGAGGCCTGCAAGACCGGCTCCGATCAGGAGGAAGGTAGAGGGCTCGGGAACAGCAGCAGGGTTTGAGGTGCTATAAGTCGTATCATCTATTGGCATGTCAATCGAGTTGGGAGTCGCAGGAGTAGAAGTAAGATCCAAAGGATCAATATATGTTGCCGCAAAGCCGCCAGCCAAAACCGAGCCGTAGATGGCAGCGGTTGCCGGCACCGGGTTGCCATTCGCGTCAAAGGAGCTGCCATCTCCCAAAATTGTATTAATGAAGAAATTCGCATTAGTGGTAAGGTCAAATGGCGTGGTAAAGTTGAGTGGTGGGGGAGTAAGGGACAGCGACAAGAGGGTAGCGTCAGTTCCGGCCACTGTGCTGCCCAAATCAAGCCCGTTAGAAACAGCATTGTATTGCAGGTAGAAACTATCTAACAGGGTTGTTGGGTTAAAAAGGAAAGTAGGGGTAGTGGTGTTCCGGGTACCATCCGCATTTGCTGCATACAAGCTAATGGTACCGGTTAAGCCATTTACTCGACTAGGGGATCCCCAGGAATTACCCACAAGGTCCAGGTGGTAGTAGCCAGGAGTGTCAATGAGCGCGTTTCCACCAGAGTCAAAGGTTGCGAATGTCCCCGTGTAGCCGTCCAAGGAATAGAGAGATGCGAACGCCATCGAACTCCACAATGCACAGATAAAAACCGCAAAAACACCTACCATGATCCTGCTTCTCGCCTTTGTTTTCATAAGCCCTCCCAATTTTTATCTATTGATGTAGCCATTTTATTTGCCATAACGCAACTAACGTACCATTAAGTTAAATAGCTATAAATAGACTATTTATAGCTATTAGAATGATTTCATTTTATTGAAATGTAAAATATTCCGACAGAGGTTGCCGGGCAGAAGTTCTGCTGCAGTCATCCAAAACCGTGACAAATGGAATTTATAGGTACCGGACTTCCTGCTGCCAGCTTCCGGTCTGCGGTAACATGTCGGTTTTTAGATGTAAAACGATTCCAGTAGATATACATCACTCAGGTCTGCTGGATTTGAATTTATGCCGAAGAATCAAATGTAAACAAATCCGACATTCAAAAATCTAAATCATGCTAAGCATTGCAAAAGTGCAATATTTTATTCTATGCCGTGCTGTAAATTATGCCGTAAAATAAGTATGTTAACGATCTGGGCGCTTGTGTGGATCAAGGGAATGGTGCAACAATAATTGCATCAAATCTGTTGGCACCTGCTGAAAAATAGCCTGATTGGCTTAATGGTGTGGAACATGATTAGATGTTGCTATAGCAATAATTGTTGCATAGACTAAATTCTAAAAAGTGTAAATAATCTCGACATTTCCCAGCTCCAACTTCATATCCAACCCTGACCATTTATTGCTCTAACCGGTTTTCCCTGGTGCTGTTCAAGGTGTCGTTCAAGGTTGTCCCTGAACCTTGTTTGTGCTAGGTTGCTTCTCCTGCACTCCTCATTACTCGTGTGAAAGATGCAACCTCATGAAAAGTATTGATCTCCGGAGCGATACCGTCACCCTGCCCACCCGGGCAATGCGTTGCGCGATGGCTGAGGCCGAGGTCGGAGACGACGTCTATGGCGAAGACCCTACGGTCAACCGTCTGGAGGGTATTGCCGCCGAGCTGCTCGCCATGGAGGCTGCGCTTTTTGTTACCAGCGGAACGCAAGGTAACCTGCTGGCGCTGCTTTCCCACTGTGGCCGCGGAGATGAGTACATTGCCGGGCAGACCGCCCACTGTTACCGCTGGGAGGGTGGCGGTGCAGCGGCATTTGGCGGGATACAGCCGCAGCCGCTGGAATTCGAGCCGGATGGCACTCTTGATCTGGCAAAGGTCGAGGCTGCGATAAAACCTGATGATCTCCACTATTCCAGGACCAGGCTCATCTGCCTGGAAAACACCCAGGCCGGAAAGGTGCTCCCTCTGGAGTATATTGCCGCTGCCCGACAACTGGCCGACAGGGAGGGGCTCTCCCTCCACCTGGATGGTGCAAGGCTTTTCAATGCTGCCATCAAACTGGGGGTTTCGGCAGCAACCATTGCCGGTAGTTTTGATTCCGTGAATATCTGTCTGTCAAAAGGGCTCGGAGCGCCGGTAGGATCGGTTCTGTGCGGAAGCCGGGACTTTATCCACGAGGCCCGTCACTGGCGGAAGGTTGCAGGCGGTGGGATGCGTCAGGCTGGATTTCTGGCAGCAGCAGGGATTCATGCCCTGGAAAATCATGTTGAACGGCTTGCCGAAGACCATGACAATGCCCTGCTCCTTGCGAAAGGGCTTTCAGGGATCGACGGTCTGGATGTCGATATATCACAGGTGCAGACGAATATGGTGTTTGCGAGGCTGGTCAACGGTGATCCTGTTGCGCTTGAGCACCATCTGCGGGAACGCGGGGTAACTATACGCTCCGGCAGCATCATGCGGCTGGTTACTCACATGGATATCCATAGGTCGGATATTGAGCGGGTAGTTGTTCAATTCGAAGGGTTTTTTGTGAACTGAGGCTCAACTGAATATACATTGGAGTACAGATTGAAATCGATACAACCAGGAAGGCTCTTCGCCTTTGTCGCTGCATACCCCCGGGCAATCCTTGCGGTAGCCCTCATTCTTTCCGCCATTTCGGTCATCTACACCAAGAGCAGTATGTCGTTTCTCACCGGTCGAGACTCCCTGATGCCGAGCAATGCCCCTTTCCAGCGAGAGTACCGCGCCTACAGGGAGGAATTCGGCGATCAGGAGGAGATCGTGGTGGTGATCGAATCCGCTGATGCCGAATTGTCACTCCGATTCGGCGATCTCCTTCAAGAGCGCCTCAAGAAAGGGACCGGCATCTACCGGGAGGTGTTCTACCCTGGCGGGCTCCCTTTTTTCAGAAAGAACGGGCTCCTCTTCATGCCGCTCGAAGAGATAAAGGGGCTCAGCCGGACCCTGACCCTGGCAGCCCCGGTGCTGAAGGATCTCTCTGCGGCACCATCGGTGCAGACCCTTTTCACAAGCCTCACCAGCCAGATCGACGGCTACCTTGCCCTGCTGCCTGACTCTGCAGAAGCAGCGCAGAGGCTTGCGAGCCTTACCTTTATGCTCGGTGCGCTTGATACCGGTTTCAAAGGAGTGAATGGCACGTCAAGTACCCTCTCGATGGACTCCTTCATCAAGGGGAGCAGCGGCGGGAAGCCCTCCATGCTGGAGAGTGTCGGCAAGCAGCAGGTTATCACCATACTGCCGGTGAAGGACGAGACGAGCTTTGTTCCGGCAGAGAGGGCAATAAAGGCTGTTCGTGGTGAGGTTGCTGCTCTGCTGAAGATGCCCGAATTCAAGGGGGTTCAGGCCGGGCTCACCGGCGTACCGGTTCTGGAGTACGAGGAGATGAGTACCAGCCAGAGCGATATGGAGACGGCAACCCTGCTCTCGCTGGCGCTGACCGTGCTGCTTCTGCTGGTCGCTTTTCGGGGGGTGCTTAATGTGGTCGCCGCCATGGTGTCGCTGATAGTGGCCCTCTGTCTCTCGATCGGCTATGCCACCCTGGCAGTGGGGCATCTGAATATCCTCTCCATGGCTTTTGCGGTCATGCTGATCGGGCTTGGAATCGAATAC
>JAYSLX010000111.1:0-16799 GCA_043725245.1 Geobacteraceae bacterium
CATCCCGGTAACTCCGCCGGGAAACTCCAGGAGCTCGCCGGCCATGACCTTGTCCAGGCCGTAGATGCGGGCGATACCGTCACCAATGGAGATGATGGTACCTGTCTCGGCAACCTCAACATCCTTCCCGTACTCCTTGATCTGCTTCCTGATGATCTCGCTGATTTCTTCGGCTCTGATTTCCATGGAACCCTCTTAGCCCTTCTGTAATATATCCTGAATTCTTTCAAGCTGAGTTTTTACGCTGCCATCATAAACACGGTCGCCGATCTTTGTCACCACACCACCGATGAGCGAAGGATCGATCTGCACCGTGAGCATCACCTTTTTACCAGTGGAACTCTCAAGGGCTGCCTTGATATCCGCCACCTGCAGGTCGGACAGGGGCATCCCTGAAGTAACCAGCGGCCTGACAACCCCGGAATAATCGTCGGCGAGCTTTGCATAGCTGGTCGTGATCTGGGGCAGACAGGTCATCCGGTTCTTCTCAAGAAGGAGTTGGAGGAAGTTGCCGATCAGCGGGCTGAGACTGAGCTTTTCGGCAATCTCACGAAGAACCCCTTGTTTGGATTCGGCCCCATATGCAGGGTTACTGAAAAGTGCCGTCAGGTTCTGGTTTGCCTGGAGCGTACCGTTGACATTGGTCAGTTCGACATTGAAGGCCTCTACTGAATTTGTCTCTGCACCCAGCTGGACCAGCGCCTTGGCATATCGTCGTGCTATCGCGCTTGCACTCACTTTAGATTTACCACCTTGGCAAGATATTCACCAACCAGACGATCCTGGTCGTTTTTATCGATTTTTTCCTTCAGGGTCTGCCCAGCAAGTTGCACTGCAAGCCGGCCTGCCTCTTCACGCAATTCGGTACGCGCCTTGAGAACCTCCTGGTCAGCCGCTTGGGCAGCCTGCTCGCGAATCCTTATTGCAGCGGCATTGGCCTCGGCAATAATCCTCGCCTTCTCAGCCTGGCCTTCCTTGCGCATGGCCTCATGAATCTGTTCGATCTCCTGATTGGCCTTTGCAAGTTTGTCCGCGTACTCTTCAAGCTTTCTCTCGGCTGCATCACGCGCGGTAACCGCCTCAGTCAACGCCTTTTCAATCCCTGCTCGACGCTCTGCCAGGGCACCCTTTACGTTTGCCTTTTTAAGTGCCCACCATATAATGGCTGCAAGACCGGCAAAGTCGAGCACCCTCCAGGCAAAGTCCTTATACTGGGCAGTTCCACCATGTGCCCCAGCACCCTCGCCACCACCGGATGCAAAGCAGAGTGCAGCGAACGCCACCAGCAAAACGCCGGTGAGAATGGCTATCAGTAAGGAGTTTTTATTGTTGCGATTTACACAGCGTTGCATCTACAGACTCCTTCCAAGTACCTTCTCGCAGATCTCAAGTGACAACCCGCGGGCCTGCTCCTGAAGGGCAAGCTTTGCATCTGCCGCCTCCTTGGCTACCTTCAGCTTTATGGTTGCCAGCATCCCGCTCGCCTCGACTCGTGCTGCCTCAAGCAGACGCCCTTCCTCTGCAGCAGCCTCTTTCTTCAGCGCTTCACGCTCTTCGAATCCCTTGCCCTTAACCTCTTTGAGTCGGGACTCGTATTGGGCCATCTTCTCTGCCACGTCCCTGTCCACTGCGGCAGCACGCTCGCGGGCTCCCGCAAGCTCGGAGTTCCGGTCGGCAAGAACCTTAAGGATCGGCTTGTAGAGAAAAACGTTGAGAATGAGAATCAACAGAAGAAAATTGATAATCTGGATAAAAAATGACAGGTCAATACTTATCACGCGGCACCCCTTGTCGGATGTGAGTATTCTGTATGCCAACAGACGCAAACTATGTGTCTTAGTTGAATAAAACAGCAGAAATTGCTAACACAGGAACTCGCCGGTGTCAAGCGATTTTTATCCCTTCTCCCATTTTTTCATGAGGGCCGGAGATGGAGAGCCGAAGATAACTCATTACAAATCAAGGGCTTCTACAATCCTGCTCAGTTCATCCTGACTGCCGAAGCTGATTTCTATCTTCCCGCCTCTGCCACGGGGAGAAATTGCCACCCTTGATTTGAAGTGACGTGTCAGTCGATCAGAGAGATCCGTCAGATAAAGATCGAGCTGTTTCTCAGGAGCATGTCGCGGAGCACTCTTCTTGCGCTTTACCAGGGCCTCGGCAGCTCGAACTGTAAGCCCGTCCTTGACTATACGGTCACGACATTCCTTCATCAGCTCGGAATCGTCAAGCGAGAGAAGCGCCCGCGCATGCCCCATTGAGAGCCGCTCCTCGATAATGTCCCGTTTGATATCAGTGGGGAGCTTGAGTAGTCTTAGCGCGTTTGCAACCGTAGACCGGTCTTTACCGACCCTCTTTGCAAGTTCTTCCTGAGAGAGGTCGAACTGCTCCTGGAGCGCATGATAGGCTTCAGCCTCTTCTACGGCGTTGAGATCCTCACGCTGAATATTCTCGATCAGGGCCATCTCCAGAGCGGTATCGTCGGAAACATCCTTGATCACTACCGGAACCTCGTGCAGCCCGGCCTTCTGGGCAGCTCGCCAACGACGTTCACCGGCTATGAGTTCGTAATGCTCACCCTTCTTGCGCACTACCAGCGGCTGGATTATCCCCTTTTCCCGTATCGATGCAGCCAGCTCGTCGAGCTTTTCGGACGAAAAGGTCTTTCTCGGCTGCCCTCTATGTGGCCTGATCTCCTCGATGGGACAGGAGAAAAACATGCCCCGTTCCGTCTCCGCCACCGGCAATAGCGCTGCCATACCTTTTCCGAGACCGGTTTTCCTAACCATGCGCCACCTCACGCTCCATCAGTTCACGTGCCAGCTCAAGGTAACTGGCTGCACCACGAGATGCGATATCGTAGAGAATGATCGGCTTGCCGTGGCTCGGAGCCTCGGAAAGTCGGACGTTTCGTGGGATGACTGTTGTAAAGGTCTCACGAGGGAAGTGGGTCCGGATCTCCTCGCTTACCTGTCGGGAAAGATTGTTGCGTGCATCGAACATGGTCAGCAGTATCCCTGCAATTTTAAGACGTGGGTTGAGCCCCCGCTGGATGAGCTTGATGGTGTTCAGTACCTGCGAAAGCCCTTCCATCGCGTAGAACTCGCACTGGATCGGGATGAGCACCGAACCTGCAGCGGCCATGGCATTCAAGGTCAGGAGATTGAGCGACGGTGGGCAGTCGATCAGGATATAGTCGTAGGAACCCTCTATCGTGGCAAGGGCATTGCGCAACTTCAGCTCCCTGCCGGGCTCGGAGACGAGCTCCAGCTCGGCACCGGCAAGATCGGGTGTCGAGGGGAGGATGTGAAGGGCAGGCAGGGCGGTCTTAACAATGACGCCAATCGGCTCTGAATCATTGATCAGGACATCGTAGATCGATTCTACCAGGGCGGCCTTGTCTATTCCCACCCCACTTCCTGCATTCCCCTGGGGGTCAATATCCACCAGCAGTGTCCGCTTTTCAGCGGCTGCCAGGGATGCGGCCAGATTAACCGCAGTGGTGGTCTTACCCACCCCCCCCTTCTGATTGGCAATACAGAGTATCCTAGCCATGGGCCTATCTTGTAACAAGTTGATTTAATGCATGAAATTACCACAGGAAGCGTCGAAAGCAGTGCACCTTATCACACTCTCCCAGATAATAAAAGGATGTTTTTCCCCTTCAGGTCGATGCAGGTTCAGCAGCCTGCCTCCTTGCGCATCGCTTGACTGCAGGTATACTCTGCTGTTGATAGGAACACATGGAGGAAGCTATGTCCTGGTACGCCAACCTGAATATTCGGTCAAAGTTCAACCTCATACTTTCCCTGTTACTGATAACCCTTTTTTGCGCAGCCGCAATACTTACCTACAAACGCCAGCAGGCGCTGATCCTTAGATTCGCTATCGATCATGCACGCAACCTGGCTCAGGTGATCATTCAGACCCGCAATTACATGTCTGACGTCGTCAAGGGTGAGCCGGAAGGCAACTACTCCCTTGTCCCACAAGTCGTGGCTACACAGGTAGCGAAACGGGTTACCGGGGACAAGAAATATTATCTTCGCCAGGTTTCTCTCCGCAACCGCAATCCGGAAAACATCCCGGACCTTTACGAGGCCAATCAACTCAGGCAATTCAGATCCTCCTCCAAGGAAACATATTCGATCGTAGGCAGAGGCCCCCAGGAAACCTTCCGCTATCTCCTTCCCATGGTGGCTGAACCCTCTTGCCTTGAGTGTCACGGCAGTTACGACACCGCCCCTTCTTTTGTCCGCCTCCGATTTCCCCGTGGGCACTATTCATACAACTACACGGTTGGCGAAGTCATCGGCGCTGTTTCTGTCGCCATACCGATCAACGAACTCTCCCGGGAAATCGGCATAAACCTCAAATTGGACCTTGCTACCCGAGCTGCCATTTTCATTTTAATTATCGGTGTTACCGGGTTTATGATCCGCCGCAGCATCATCAATCCGGTTTCACTGTTGTCTGAAACAATTACCCGCGTTGCACGCTCCGGCAATTTCTCGGAACAACTCCCCAAACGCCCCAATGACGAGATCGGCCGATTGTTCCGGGCATTTAATGAACTTATGATCGAACTCAGACTAAAAACGGAGCAGCGCCAGGAATCAGAGGAACGATACCGAAATGTCATAGAGATGGCACGATCCGCATTTATAACATTCATAGAGGATGGCAAGATTGTTATCGCCAACCACGCTGCCGAACAGCTTCTCGGACTTTCCAGGGCAGACCTGATCGGAATCAACTTTTTCAACTTCCTTGTCCAGGGAGAGAAATTACAGCAGGAGATCGACAAACGTACCGGCAGTGACCTCAACTGGACCGGTACAACATTCTGCCTGAAGCTAAAGGATGTCCGTGGCTACGAACGTGATGTGGAACTCGCACTGTCTGCCACCATGAGCGAAGGGCGGCACATGTTCACAGCAATCATCCGCGACCCTTTAACAGATCAGACGTAGCCGTTACAGCCCCATCCGCTGAAACGCAATTCCTGTTGCCAAGCCGGCACTGCTCCACTAGAATAGCGCCACCTCTCAGGCCTTTTCAGGAATCCGATGATAGACATCCTTCTCATATCAGACCAGCAGCGCCTTCACTCTATTTTGAACAGAGTCGGGAGCCTGCCTGACGGCACCTTAAGGATCGCCACAGGACTTAACCAGGGGCTTAAGGAGATCGGAGCCCGGCCACCCAATCTCCTGTTCCTCCAGAACCGCCTCTCAGGACTGGCAGGCTCCATTTTGGTCCGACATGTCCGGAGCGAGCCAGGCTCCACCTCCACAAGAATCATCCTCTTCACTGACAGCTCTGAGGAAAGCGGCGAATCCACCGCTGACATCGAACTGGCAGTTGGGGTCTCGGATCTTGAACTCTCAGACGCCATTACAGAAATCATAGGCGATCAACTGAGCGATCATGATGTGCGTCCTGTCAGACAATCGTCAGCGGCACATAACGAATCAGGCCCGTCAGCACCAACCCCGCTGGCTCTTTCAACCGGGCTCGACGACACGGTCACGCTCTCAGCCGGAGCGGCGCAATCCAGACAACCTAATAGTGCACTGCTCAGGCTGATGCATAGACCATCAACCGGCCAGGGGCTGAAGGATGACGATCGCCTCCGACAGGCGACCATCCTCAACAGTTGCCCGCCTCCGATACAATGGGAGAAGAAGCGGGTCATGATAGCCCTTGCTCTCATCTCCCTTCTCTCTATTTCAGCACTTTTATTTGTCTTATTGACCGACGAACCTTCCTCTACGAAGCCACGCACCGTTGTCCCTCCATCAAAACCACGGGCAGAGGCAATTCAGAAGCCATTAACCTCGCACCCCCCCACGAAAGCCCAGGGGTGTGCCCCAGAGGCACCGCTCCCCTCATTCATCCCTTCAGTCAATCGCGACCCACGTTATGCAGCCTCCAATCCGGGATGGGAACGTTACTCCACGGCATCGAACGAATTCAAGGTGTATCGGGAAGCTGGGAGCATAAAGGCACTCCAGGTTCTCGACAAACGTGCGACCGGCATCGCCCCCTCCTTTTTCTCAAAAGCCTTGCAGGAAATGGCAAAGGTACGCGATTACCGACTTGAATCGAAGGAACTGAAGGGGGAATTCCTGGTTAAAAAGGGAAAACTCTCCCGATCAGCTCAGATAATTCTGTATAAAAACAGGGCCGACACAGTGTTGCACGCCTTCGTCATCTACTTCGACAAAGAGTCCGGCACCCCGGTCCGCAAGGAATTGAAATGATACCCCACCATCTGGAATTCCCGTCGAGTCAACGGCCCCGTTGCTCATGGATCTCGACTGCCACCCTGCTGATTCTGTCCATATCCGGCATACTCCTCATCGACGCCCCGTACGTGTGGAGTGGAGGAGCAGCGCCGGGGGGTTACGAGATCGACCTCAATGAACTGAAAAAACTGAAGGGGACTCCTGCTATAAAGAAGAGCAGTCCCGCTGTTCGCAAGTCAGCCCCCCACCAGACGGCCTCCAGGGCTGCCGATCAGCCCACACATCCCGGCGTGAGCGCAACATATACCATCAAGCCGGGAGACAATCTCTTCAAGATCCTTATGAGAGACTTCGGGATGTCCAACCACGAAGCGGAACTCCTGATACCTGGAATCATAAGGGCCAACGGCCTTTCGAGCGGAACCAGACTCACCGTAGGCCAGAAGATAGTCATTCAGCAGGAAAGCCGCTCGTCAATACAGCCACACCAGAAACAGACCGCCTCTCTCCATAGGCAGAAAAAGCCCTCTCTGCCTGTAGAAGCGCCATCCCTTCATGAGGAGGCATCTGCCGTCACTCCCAAAGTTTCGCTATTGCATGGACAGGAACCGTCAAGGCCGTTGATCGATATGCCGCTTGAAGTGAAATCCGTCACCGGCACTGACTCAAACCAGCTTGTGGAAGGTCTGTTGACGGCCCTTTCAATCCCCTGGACCCCTGACAAAGTTATAGAAGGGAGCACGGGCAAGGAGAATGGCGAGCGATTCAGCATAAAGGTCGATCGCTACCTCGAATTCCAGAATAAACGGTACGTAGTCGCAGGCAACAGTCAGGACCCTTTTGCGTACACCATGCTCCGTCTCCTGGAAATGGGGGGCTACACGATTATACGGCTGAACACCAAGCCAGGCTTCACCTCACTTGCATCGCATCTTCTCACCCAGCTTGAAATCCCTTTCACAAAGGGCCTTCACCGGTTCAAGACCATTTCAGAGAAAGGGGAGACACGGGAACTGAACGGATTCATGGTACTCCTGCCCCATAAGCCTGTCAGGGTCTTCCTCACCGACACCCCACTGGATGCGATTTCTGCAGAACAACTCAACGCGAGCAGAGTAGAGGCAGTAATAGCCCCTGTACCTTGAAACAAACAGGTAACTTATGTCAAACGCTCCCAAAAAACATGTCGTATCTGGCTTTTTAAAAGCCATCACGCTCACCACCATAATTGTTTTGATATTAGGTTATGTTGATCACATAACTGGTGAGGTATCAATTGAAATATTTTACATATTCTGTATATGTCTCGCAACATGGTATGGCAGTACATTAATAGGGTTATTATGCATAACAGAGATTTTGCTTGCCAAGATAACAGCGGACCATTATGGGCAAATAGCAATAGGATCAGAATTATATTGGTGGAACGCTCTCAGCTATATAATTGTGTATGTCATAATCTGCTTATTGGTTGGAAATTTAAAGAAGGCGTTATCTAAGTGAATAACTCGGTGAGTAACAAAAGAAATTGCATGAGTGATCCATGACTAAGCCTAAATTCCCTAAGCCTTATAGCCACGACCATCCCCCCATAAAAAACATCAACGAGGTTATAAGCGGACAGCTGACTCTCGGCCAGCGAGCTGCAGATTGGGTAGTTGCGCGGGTCGGTTCATGGTGGTTCATCATCGGTCAATCATCATTGCTCGGTCTATGGGCGATTCTCAACGTTACCGCGTGGATGAGACATTGGGACCCGTATCCGTTCATCCTGATGAACCTTGTTCTCTCACTTCAGGCCGCTTATACAGCTCCCATGATCATGATGAGCCAGAATCGGCAGACAGCTCGGGATCGCATGGAGGCGCATAACGATTACGAGTTAAATCTGAAGGCAGAAACAGAGATACAGGCGATTATGGAGACCCTTGACGCACAGAATATAGCCATAGCAGAACTTCACTCGATGCTTGAGGATTTACGTGACAAAACAGAGGGGAATTCCCCGTAGCAATAAAGCCTCCCAAGAGTTCTCAGGAGGCTTTTTCGTACTGGTCATCAACGCTTTGAACTAACGGCGAGCTATCCGGATCGCCCTTTCTTTTTATCCCTTGTGAAAAATCAATCCCAACAGAGGGATCAATAGGTGTTCCCCAACTGGTCCTGGTAACGCAGCAGGTTTTTCACCTGGAGGTTGGTGCCTACGGCCACGCCTGACTTGACTCTGAAAGAGACCCTGGCCCCCTTCTTTTCACCTGCCCCCAACTCTTCGAATTTCCATATGTACTCTCCACCCTTGCCACGGCTCACTGCCGGATCGGACGCAACCAGTTCAAGCGCCTCAGGCAGTAAGGTCTGCATGTCAACAACCTTGGCAATGCTGGAGCCCCGGTTGATACAGTTCAGATCAAAGGTAGCAACCTCGCCCGGCCTGAGTCTTCCACCACGTCCGGTCATTGTCAGTTCAACCACAGGCCTTGAGTATGCGAGCTTGAGGTTGACCACTGCCCCTTTCTTCCGATCTGAATCCGGCTCGAACGAAACCGACATTGGCATGCTGCTGCCGTCACTCTCGCTGGCAGGGGTCTTCAGCTCCAGAACAACATAGGCCTCCTCACGCGGAGCCAGGGGGCCGACGTGATTTATCGCAGGTTCATTGAGCTGACGAATGCCGTCGCGGTTCAGGTCCTGATAGAGGGTGTAGGTCAGGGAGGTTGGCAAGGAGAGCTTTATGGTGAAGTCCTCACGCTGGTTTCCGGTGTTGTTGACGATAAGAGGAATGGTGACGGTTTGCCCGGGTATCACCACCAGCTTCTCAGCCGTAGTGCGGGCTGTTACGCCACTGATCCCCTGGACTAGAGCCAAAGCTGAAACAAACGAGTCCGAGGTCTCCATCTCCTGATTGACCAGGTCGCCGCGCAGGAAGAGTTCCTGTCGCGCTATGGCCTCATCCTTGAGCTGGAATGTGACGGTCAGTTCCTTGCTCTCGCCGGATTCAAGCTTGAGACCATCGAGAACCAGCGCAGCCTTCATCTCCTGCTTGAAACCGGACTTTATGAAATCCACAGGTTCATAGAGCGGGGGATAGTTCAATCGGAGCATCACCCCGCTGGCAGGTGCAGAACCGATATTGAGGAGCGCTACCCGGTAAGTGACCTTCTCACCCGGAGCGATCTCTTTTCTGTCGGTATTGATAACTGCCCGTAAAAGAGGTGCAGAAGCGATGAATGTTACCTGACGTGACTGGGATATCTCCTTTGCATACTGTGATGCCAGCTTCACCGTATAGCTGATCTTCTGACCGTCGATGGTTCCGCGCGGGATGGCAAGAGCCATTGCACCGGTGAAGCGCTGGCCCGGAGACAGTGGTGGCGTGAGATTGACCGGCACATCAGGCTTACCCTCGGCAACAAACTGCATCCCGTACTCGGCAGGGAATCCGGATTCGAGATAGAAGCTGTCGTTGCCGTTCCCCCGGTTGAGCACCTCAAATGGAATCACTAGGCGGCGGCCAACGGGGAAGGCCTGGCCGGCTGTTGCCACGTTGAAGTCCACATCGGCAAACTGCCCCACCTCAAGGTTCAGCACCTGGGCAGTGGCAGGCGGTTCATGCATGGGCGCGGGCTTCAGCGAACCTGAGGAAGGATAATCGACCCCCATGGCCTTTAGCTTTGCAGAGGAGGCCTCGGCGGCGCTGCTGCCTGGGGCACGGTCAATGATCGCCCTGTATTCTGCAATAGACTTGTCTCGTGCGGTCTCCAAAGATTTACCTGCCTTGCGCTTGGCACCCGACCTGGAAGCAACTCTCTTCTCGGCTGCAACCCTCTTCTGCTCTGCCGCAACCTTGTCGGCGGCAAGCCGTTTCTGCTCCGCTTCAGCCTTTTCCATGGCCTGGCGTTCGACTTCGACCTTCCGAAGGGCTGTCCGTTCCTGCTCGGCCTTTTCACTTGCAAGCTTCTCTGAAGCGGACTTATCCTGAGCGGCTTTCTCTCTTGCCGACCGCTCTTGAGCGGTCCTTTCCTTGGCAGCCTTATCAGCAGCAGCCTTATCAGCCAACAGTCGCTTCCGATCTTCCTCGGCCCTCAATTTGGCGACCCGGTCGGCCTCGGCCTTTTCCGTTGCAATGCGCTCGGCTTCCGCCTTCTCAAGTAACGCTTTCTCTGTTGCCGCTCTGTCGGCCTCGGCCTTGGCACGGGCGCTCTTCTCAGCTGCAGCCTTTTCTGCTGCAACGCGACGCTCCTCAGCAATCGACCGTTCCTGTGCGACTCGATCAGCTTGGGCTTTTTCCTTGGCTGATGTTTCCGCTGCCAATCTCAGGCGTTCGGCCTTATCCTCGGCAGCCTTTTCGGCGACTGCCCGCTCAATCGCAAGGCGTTTTTGCTCTGCTTCTGCCTTATCCCGTGCAGCCTCATCGGACGCAATCCGCTCGGTTTCAGCCTTTTTAAGCGCCAGGCGTTCAACTTCGGCCTTCTCTCCGGCAATCCGCTCGGCATCGGCCTTTTCAGCAGAACCTCGCGCCTTGTCATCCTTGGCATAGGCAGTAGCCAGCGATACAAGCTCGTCCTCCACCGTCCCCTTGAGCGGGCTGTCGGGATACTCGCGGAAGAACTGGGCCATGTATCGTGCCGCATCCGTCTGATTACCGGCTTTGTAATTGGCGCGGGCCAGCCAGAAGAGCGCCATGTCGCGAAGCTGACTGTCCGGATAATTCTTAAGTACCTGCGTCATCTTGTCGACAGCGGTTTGGTACTCTTTTTTCTGGTAGGCGTTGAATCCATTGATAAATATCTGGGAGTCCTGCGAATCAAGGGCGAATGAGGGTGCGGCAACGAAGATAATACCGATTAAGAGCCCGAACAGGTATCTTTTCATTATGGGGCGAATGAATGCTCTGACTGGCACTGGTGCGCCCTTTCCGTGGCTACTGGTCTGAAATGCTGACGAAAAATAGCATCAACGACAGGGGTTGTCAACGAAGAATGGCATCCTCTCTCCCTATGGATGCACGGCTTATCCCTGATTTCAGGCTGTTTGCATCGCTTCCTCAAAAACAGTATACTCTGTCCATGATAACGGCGGATACAATCAGATCCCTCCCCACATCTCCCGGCGTCTACCTGATGAAGGGCGACACCGGCGAGATACTCTACGTGGGAAAGGCCAGAAATCTCCGTCAGCGTGTGCGAACCTATTTCGGCAGCTCCCATGATTCACGCTACCAGATCCGCTTTCTGATCGAACGGGTGAGAGACCTCCATTGCATCGTCACTGATACAGAGAAAGAGGCGCTCATCCTCGAAAACACTCTTATCAAGCAACACCGGCCCAGATACAACATCAACCTCCGCGACGACAAGACTTACTTCTCTCTCAGGCTCGACATGAAAGAAGAGTTCCCGCGACTGACCATAGCCCGCAAAGTTGCCAGGGACGGAGCAACCTATTTTGGCCCCTATGCCTCGGCCACTGCAGCACGCGTCGTCATGAAACAGCTGCAGCGGATATTTCCTCTTCGCCGTTACCCGCTTGAAACCTGCCGGCGCAGAAAACGCCCCTGCCTCTTCTACCAGATCAGGCAGTGTTCAGGCCCATGCCACGGACTCATCACCCCTGCGGAGTATCACTCTCTCGCCGAAGGCGTTTCACTCTTTCTCTCTGGTCGGGACAAAGAGCTGGTAAAAATCTATCGGCAGAAGATGGCTGGGGCCGCTACTTCAGAACGATATGAGGAGGCGGCCCGTTACCGCGACCTGCTGAGAGACATAGAGATGACCCTGGAGCGCCAGAAGATGGTCACTGGCGGGGGAGACCTCGACGTGGTGGGCCTTCATCAGGAGGGGAAGCTGCTGATTGTCGCACTTCTTTTTATCCGCGGAGGGACGCTCATTGGAACCCGTAGCTACCCTTTCGACTGGGAACTGGACCTGCCAGAGGCATTGACCTCTTTTCTCGGCGAGTATTACGGCCAGGATCTCTTTATCCCAGCCGAGGTGCTGCTCCCCATGCAGCTCCCCGAAGATTGCGGACTTGTTGATTTTCTTACGGAGCGGAGAGGGAAAAAGGTCACCATATCCGTACCAAAGCGCGGGATAAAGGCGGAACTGGTAGAACTTGCTTTTAAAAACGCAGCAAACGCCGCTGTCGAGCATAACCGCAAGCAGGTAGACACCTCCCTCATCCTGAAGGGACTTCAGGAGCGCCTCCACCTGACAAAGACTCCTCATCGGATCGAATGCTACGACATCTCCAACTTTCAGGGGTCCTATGCGGTCGGAAGTCAGGTGACGTTTGTTGACGCCAGCCCTTTCAAGGAGGGGTACCGCCGTTATCGGATAAAGGGAGTGGGACAGGCAGACGACTATGCCATGATGGCTGAAGTCCTGACGCGCCGGGTAAAGAGGGCCGCCGAGGAACCACTCCCCGACCTGATAATCGTTGACGGGGGGCTCGGACAGCTGGGAATCCTGACCATTGTCATGGAGGACCTCGGGATATCGGGCATAGAGGTTGCTGCCCTGGCCAAGAGTCGTGTCCACTCCGCCCCCGCTGACAGCGAGGTAACAAGGAGTGCGGAGCGGGTTTTCAGACCGGGGAGGAAGAACCCTGTTGTGCTCCGCCAGAACTCTCCGCAGCTCCTCCTTCTGGCACAGATACGGAACGAGGCGCACCGCTTTGCCGTTACCTACCATCAACAGCTCCGCGACCGGGCGACTCTCCGGTCCCAGCTGGAAGAGGTCCCGGGTGTCGGCAGACAGCTCAGCAGAGCTCTGCTTCGAGGCTTTGGCAGCCTTTCCGGCATACGTGCAGCTACTTCCGAGGAGCTTGCCACCCTGCCGGGAGTCTCGCAACGCATTGCAGACGCCATTATCAGTCATCTACAGAAACAACCTCTGCAGTAAGGAGGCTAATCGCATCCGATCCTCTTGGTTTTGAGTTTTTTCTGGTATACTGCCTCATCATCATCTAAGGAGCATCTAATGCCTATCACCAAAACCCGTATTTTTTCCTGGCTTGCCGGAGTAATCATCCTTGCTATCGGCATATGCGCCCTCTACACTTGGGGCACTCTCACCTGGAGCTACTCCAGAGGTGAGAGAACCGGCTACGTACAGAAGTTTTCTCATAAGGGGTGGCTCTGCAAGACCTGGGAAGGGGAGCTGACCATGCTCCCTGCACAGGGGATGGTCCCTGAGAAGTTCGTTTTTTCGGTCAGAGACAATGCAGTTGCCGACACCATCAACCGATCAATGGCAAAAAAACTTGCACTGACCTATGAGCAGCACTTGGGAGTCCCGACTCGCTGCTTCGGCGAATCGGAATACTTCGTTACTGCCGTCAAGACCCTGGAATGACCGACCAAAACAGAGACAACGAATCATCTCCGATCCCTACGAATGCCCGGTTCCGTATTGCCGGCTGCCTGGCCATGCTGAACGCCTTTCTTACCATCCCCTGGGTCATAATGACC
The DNA here is from genome assembly GCA_043725245.1 of Geobacteraceae bacterium. Lineage (GTDB taxonomy): Bacteria > Desulfobacterota > Desulfuromonadia > Geobacterales > DSM-12255 > Geoanaerobacter. The sequence goes on from JAYSLX010000111.1 coordinate 13,720, forward strand.
TTTCTCCTCTCTGCAAGAGAAGGGTTGTTCTTCAAGATCGCTGAAGTCTCGATGCAGACCGCAAGTACACTGATGTTCATCTATACGGCGCTTACACTGCGGCGCCTGCTGAACCAGCGTTATGCCTTCCATGAGATAGACCGTTTCATCGGCTGGATGATAAAGGCCAACGTGGTGCTCACGGCTGTCAGCATCATCGGAGTAGCCAGCCCTGACATTGCCTCTTCGGCAGGAACCCTGGCGCTGATACTCATCATCCCCCTGGGGGTGATCCAGCTCATGCTCGGACTCCGCCTGCTCCGTCTTTCAGATGAACCCAAAAGCCTGTTTCGCGCATACGGCTATCTCAATCTGGTCACCGGCTTCTGTCTGGCAACCATTATCATGATTCCAGTCGGTATACTCACAGGCGCCATCGCCGACATCATGCTCGGCACGATTTTTTTTCAGGCGGTAAGCCCTGGACAGGTCATAGATACCGAAGTCTGAACCAACGCCCAATCCAAGGAGAATTCCATGGCAATCAGTGAACAGATAGACGCTTTCCTGACCTCCCCCGTCTTCGGAGTGGTGGGAGCATCCACCGACAGGAGCAAGTACGGAAACAAGGTGCTCCGCTGCTACCTTCAGAACGGCCGTACGGCAATCCCGGTAAATCCGAAGGAGCGCGAGGTGGAGGGGATAGCCAGTGTGGCAGGGGTTGCGGATCTGCCTGACGAGGTGAAGAGCATCTCGATCATTACCCCGCCGCTTGTGACGGAGCGGGTGGTGGAAGAGGCCATAAAACGCGGCATCACGGCTGTGTGGATGCAACCCGGCGCCGAGAGCCCGAAGGCCGTGCAGCTATGTCGTGATGCCGGAGTAAATGTTATAGCAGACGGGAGTTGTCTGCTGGTGGTTGTTGGGTACAGGGATCACTGAACAACGGGCAGGGGAAATGGGGGATCACTTCTGGCAGCGGGGACAGAATACCGTACTCCGGTTGCCCAGCCGTATTTCCTCCAGTGCACCGCCGCAGCGGCTGCAGCTCCCCTTGCCCCGCCCGTACACTTCGAACTCAAACGGATGATAGGCGACCGAATCTTCCGCGACTCGGTAGGTGCTCCCTTGATTTATCGATTCCTGCAGCACCTCGCGGATGGCGGTGGACAGTCTCCCGCACTCCTGCAGGGTGAGGGAGGAAGAAAGCCGGTCCGGACGGATAGCGGAGCGAAACAGCGCCTCATTGGCGTATATGTTACCGACTCCGGCAACCGTGGTCGAGTCCATGAGCTGCTGCTTCACCGAGATTCGGCGTGACCGGCTCACCCTGTAGAGATAGCCGCCGTCAAACTCTGCGGTCAGTGGTTCCGGGCCGATTCGTGCCAGGAGCGGATGGTCGGCGGGGTTGTCCCTGGTCCAGAGAACGGTGCCGAATTTTCGCGGGTCGTGGAAGCGGAGCAGACTGCTGTCGTCGAAGACGATATCAAGATGATCATGCTTTCCGGGGAGTGCCGGTTCCGGGAGGAAATGAAGAAACCCGGTCATCCCCAGATGTATGATCAGCCACCCGGATTCACAGTCGAATAAAAGGTATTTGCCCCGCCGATCCACGGCACTGATGGTGAGTCCGGGCAGAACCGCTTTCAGCTCTCCGGGAACCGGAAGGCGGAGCTTCAGGGGACGGACCTCGCCCCGTTCGATCCTTCTGCCCACCAGATCCCGCTCCAGCCTGCGTCGAGTCAGTTCCACCTCAGGGAGTTCCGGCGCTACTTCCTCCAGCGGCCACTTTAGCCGCGAAATTCAATCTCGGAAAGGCCACCATCCCCGCTGGCTAACCCTTAATGGCAACTGCCTTGAAAAACGTATAACAGAAAACTCCATCCGGTCCGGTTGTCCTGTAAAGGTCTTCAATGCCTTTATCAAAGGTGTTTAGATCAGTTAGTTCCCCTGCAATAGCTGATTCACGGACACCCTCAATCATGGCAGTGAAGGTCTTTCTTGTGAAGCCATCAACGAGTTCGGGTCTGCTGGCATCAACATAGACCATTCGAGGAGAAACATGTATTGCTCCGAAGCCGGCTCCGTTCAATAGGGGGTAAAGTTCTCTGCCAATATTGGCATTCCCGCCGGATCGCTTTTGTAACTCGACTTGACAGCCAATAGCTTTGCGGGCTGATTCACTATCCGGGGAAAAATATGCTGACCCATGATCCCCCTCTATCACGGTTATTGTTCCGCCAATCTTCAGATACTCTTTCAGAATATGTAACGCTGCAACTGGAGCGGACAGATGTTCGAGAACAAAGCAGACAAAAATGTGGTCGAATGAATTTGGCTCGAAGGGCAGATGGAAAATGTCGCCTTGCTGAAATTCGACGTTAGTTATCCCCGCAGCCTCGGCGTTAGAGCTGGCCGTGGCTACAGAGTTTTCGGATATATCGACAGAAGTGAACAGTGCATCCGGGCTGTTCCTGGCAAGAGTTAAGGTTTGGGCGCCAACTCCACAGCCTGCTTCCAGAATCTTGCTTCCTGCAGTGTAAATGGTGTCTGAGTGGAGCAGCTCCACCAGTGTAGAAGCCTGATCCTGAAGTCGGATGTTTTCTTTAAGATCGTAGCCATGTACATACGAGCTTTTCAATTTCATCTCCTGGCGGTTTGATGATGGTGTTTTTCATCATTTCTTCCCGCACATCGCGTAATTGCCTCTCCTACAGATACGTTTCAGGCTCCTTCCGTATAGCACAGTTAACGCTCAATTGCTCCGCAGCCTGCTTGATACGCGGGTCATCCATTGTTTTTGCACCGACAGTACAGCTTTTTACACATGCGCAGCACCTGATGCACAAACTTTTATCTGTTAGGGTGGGATCATCGGCATTTATCGCGGCGGTGGGACAAACCAAAGGGCACGTCTTGCATCTTGTGCATAGCAGCTCTTGTGTATTGGTGGATGGTTCATGATATTCGTTTACGATTTACTTCCTATTATTCGGTTTCGCAAATAATCGGGTAGGAGGCGGGGTCTCCCCCGCCGTCCTCCCACACCACCGTGCGTACGGTTCCGTACACGGCGGTTCCTGTCAGCATGTTCCGTTGTT
>JAYSLX010000112.1:0-5062 GCA_043725245.1 Geobacteraceae bacterium
TCGGCGTATCCTCCCCTGCTCCGCTGGTTCCTCTCGATGAGATCGAACGGCGGCATATCGCTTCCGTACTGCGGGAGACCGGCTTTCACAAGAGCAGGAGCGCCGAGATCCTTGCCATTTCACGCAAGACCCTTGACCGAAAGATTGCCGAATATGGGCTGGCGGACTCTGTCGACTGATGAGGCGACTCCGATCATCCATACGACTCAAGCTCACTGTCGCGACAATGGTGCCGTTGGTGGCTGCCCTCTCACTCTGCTGGGTGATCGGTTCGTCGCTTATAACGACACGCATCTTCGCTCAGGCCCAGAATAAGGTCCAGACAGACCTCAATGCCGCCCATGAACTCTTCCTCTCCGAGCAGGCCCGAATCGGCGACATCATCAGGCTGACCGGGCTCTCTCCCGAACTGGCGGACGCTGTTGCCAATCCACCTTCTCTGCCGGTAGTTGCCCAGCTGAACGTCATTCTCCGCAACGAACGACTCGGATTTCTCACCATAGTCGACCGCTACGGCATGGTTCGTTACCGTGCCGCCAACCCAGGGCATGTAGGTGACTCCCTTGCGGTCCTTCCTTCTGTAGGAAAGGCTCTGAAGGGGGTTGCGTCAAGCGGTGTCGTTTTAATGACCCCTGAGGAGACCGTGAGGGAAAACCCACTCCTCTCCAGCTCCATGAAGGTCAGGGTCAAGGCCACCCCTCATGCTCGCATCTATGCCAAGAGCCTGGAAGAGCGGGGGATGTTTCTTGTTTCCTCTTCACCGCTCAAGTCACCCTCTGGTGAGATCGTGGGGGCGGTCTATGGAGGAGGGCTCTTAAACGGTGACAACCAGCTGGTTGACCGGATTACACGGGTTGTGTTTGACAGGGGTGAAGGTGGCAGCGGGAATGCAACCATCTTTCTGGATGATGTACGTATCGCCACCAGCGTCATAGATGAGCAGAAAGAGCGGGCAATCGGGACACGGATGTCTGAGGAGGTCTACAACGCAATCATACGGGGAGAAAAATGGGTCGGCAGGGCCTTTGTATTCAAGGATTGGCATTTCTCTGCCTACGAGCCGATCCGCGATCTGGGCGGAAGTATTGTCGGCGCCATTTACGTGGGGGCACCCGAACTTCCACTGTTGCAGGTGCGGAGCCGTATTCTAACGGTTTTCACGGGGGTAATCCTTTTTGTTACGCTCCTTGGGCTTACGATTTCCGCCTGGATGAGTTCACGCCTCTCCAGGCCGATAAAAGCGCTGGAAGAGGGTGCTCGCAGGATTGCAGCCGGCGAGATCCTGCCTGACATAACCGTTGACACGCACGACGAGATTGCCGCTCTTGCCGAAGAGTTCAACATAATGAAAAAAAGACTCCTGGCGCGAGAGGGTGAGGTGCTCTCTCTCAACCGTACACTGGAACAGAAGGTTGTGGAGCGGACTGCCCAGCTTGAGGAACAGGGGCGTCAGCTTCTGGCGACGCAGGCGGAACTTGCCCATGCCGAGCGTCTTGCCGGGCTTGGGATGCTGGCCGCAGGGGTTGCCCATGAGATCAACAACCCCCTGGCCATTATCAGGGGGAACGCCGAACTGATCCAGATATCCGTTGAACGGGATACGGATACGGATGACGAAGTCGAGACCATCATGCATCAGGTGGCAAGGATTGAGCGGATAGTACGCAACCTTCTGACCTTTTCGCGTGGTGGGGAGAAGCAGTTGAGTGTCTTCACAATAGGGCCTCTCATGGATCAAATCCTCGACCAGGTGCACCATCAGATCCCCCTTGACCGCTTCCAGGTGAACCGTGAATACCGTGGGACCGAAATTGCCCTTGAGGCGGATGAGGACCAGCTGAGGCAGGTTTTCACCAATCTGGTGCTGAACAGCCTTCAGGCCATGGAAGATGGAGGGACGCTCACCCTGAACGCCTCTCTCGACAATAATCCCGGCTGCTGCCGGGTTACTGTCACCGACACAGGGGTTGGTATCGGCTCACAGCAGATGGGAAAACTCTTTACGCCATTCTTCACCACAAAACGAAGCGGCACTGGTCTGGGGCTCGCCATCTCATACGGCATCGTCAAGGACCATGGGGGAGAGATCCTTGTCAGAAGCGAGGCCAACAGGGGGACCGATTTCATCGTTGTCCTTCCCTTGAGACAGGGAACCGGTGCAGAGACCGCTTCAAAAGGATAGGGTAAATGGTGCGGGGAAAACCTGCTAAAAAATATTCACAGGCTGCCCGGCTCCACGACGTTATCCGTCTTATCGAGGCGCGTCACGGTATTTCCATCGAAGAACTTGTGGAGGAGACCGGTGTCACCAGCCGGACCATCCATCGTGACCTGAATGCCATACACCAGGCAGGCTACCCGCTTGTTTCCGATAAGTTGGGTAAGGAGAGAAGTTACCGCTTTCTTACCCGGTTCAGGGATGTCCCTCCTATCAATTTCACATTGCAGGAACTCTCCACTCTCTATTTTCTGCGCGGTCAGGCAGAGATCTTCAACGGGACTCCCTTTGAGGATGAAGTGGGTGCGATATTCCGCAAGGTGAGGTCAGTACTCCCCCCACGCTATGCCGCACATATGGAGAGGATCGCCGGTGTTGCCCTCCCTCTTATCCAGGGCCGTCATGACTACCGAACATTCGCCGAGCCCCTGCTGAGGGTGCGCAATGCACTGGTTCACCAGCACCGCCTGACCCTCAGCTATCTACCTTCAGGGAAGAAGCGGGCAGCCTCATACCTGGTAGATCCTTACACGCTGGTTTTCTACAAGGGTGGACTCTATCTGATCGGCTACGCTCACAAGCGTCAAGCGCTCAGGACCTTCGCGATCGAGCGAATCCGTGGGGTTGTGGAGGAGAAGGATCGCTTTGAGCTTCCTGCCGACTACCGTCCTTCCGAGCGGCTGCGTGATGCATTCGGTATTGTTGCGGAGGAGCCGATGGAGGTGAAGGTCCGCTTTTCGCCGCTGGTTGCCCATGCGGTGAGCGGACGGTTATGGCATCCCACCCAGAAGCTTGATGAGATGGCAGACGGGAGCGTGGAGCTGGCCTTCAGTGCCGGAGGGCGGCTGGAGATCGTTTCGTGGATACTCTCGTATGGGGGATATGCCGAGGTTCTCTCCCCAGCGGAGCTAAGGGCGCAGGTTAAGGAAGCGGTGAGGCGGATGGGTAATCTCTATGGGACGGAGGTCTCGGAAGCCTGACGGAATCTTAATTCACAACGGCGTGACCATACAGAAAAAGGCACAGGAGAAATTCTGTGCCCTTTTCTGTTATAGATGAGAAGAGTATTAGTGGGATCTGTTCACTGTTATTGACGATGATGCCGCGTTATTGGCTGCGTCATAAGCTTTAACCATTATTACATGAGTACCTCTGGAAATGCTCACGCTGGTGTTGATGGAGCTGGTGCTTGTTCCCAACAGCAGTTTGCTGTCCATGTATAGTTCCATTTTGGAAACTGCGACATTATCGGTTGCAGAGGCTTTTATGCTGATGCTGGAACTTGATGTATTTTTCGAACTGGGCGAAGAGAAAGTAATTTTCGGTGAGGTAACATCTATTACCGTATTGTTGACCGTAACATTGACGCTGGTGGATTGGCCGATGTTGCCTGCTGCATCGTAAGCCTTGGCGGTAAGGTTGTATGCACCGTTTGCAGCCGCAGCACTGTTCCAGTTGAAGCTGTAGGGAGCGGTACCGCTGCTTGCCTGAAGATTGCCATTCACGAAGAATTCGACCTTGGTTACGGCGACATTGTCAGAAGCAGTGGCAGAAACTGCAACAGTTCCGCTTATGGTTGCACCGGCAACAGGCGAGCTGATGGCAACAACCGGAGCGGTGGTGTCGTGCAATACCGTTACGATCACGCTGTCGGACTGACCGGCATTTCCGGCATTGTCATACGCTTTTGCGGTGAGTGTGTAGCTTCCATTGTTCAGAGAGGCTGTATTCCAACTGTAGGTATACGGCAAAGTATTCATAGCTGCTTTGAGCACTCCATTTTCGAAGAACTCAACTCTGGTTACACCCGTATTGTCACTGGCGCTTACATTGACAGGAACTGTTCCGCTCAACCTAGATCCGTTGGCAGGAGTCGTTATTGATAAATTCGGGGCTGTTGTGTCGTTGATGACGGTTACATTTACATTGCTGCTTTGACCTGCATTACCGGCTGCATCATAAGCTTTAACCAGCAGTGAGTGGTTGCCTGAAAGTGATGAAGTGTCCCAGGAATATAAATACGGAGATGCGGTCTCTGTAAGCTTTAGAACGCCGTCGAGGTAGAATTCAATCCTGGTGACTCCAACATTGTCCGAAGCTGTGGCGCTAACATAAACTGTTCCGCTTACCGTGGATCCATTTGACGGGGAGGTGATAGCTGCAGATGGCGGCAGTAATTCAGGAACATTTACGATGTTTGAGTATGAGCTCTCGGTACCTGCTGTGTTATAGGCAGTAATCGCAAAAAAATATGCCCGTGAGGGGTCGATACCATCGATTGTAATAGTAGTTTGATTTCGTACATCTATCGGAGCTGCTCCTTCAGCCGCTCCGACACCGTCAAACGGCATTGCAGAAGAGTCTGCCTTGTAATAAACTTTGTATCCGGCCAAGTCCTGCTCACTGTTTGGATCCCACTGCAAAACCACGCTCGAAGCAAAGCTTGAGCTGCATGCTACAAGCGTGAATACCGATGCGAAAATAATCAAGAGCAGATTCGATTTCATTTTTTGCCCCCTTCTTGTTTCGTTCACCCGATTTTTTTCCATTGGGGTTTCCTGTATAAGCGGCGGTTTTTGACCAAAAAAAAAGAAACAGTCCGCCCAGTTTTATGAATTCCCTTGGGAATTCTCTGAAGGACCTGTTTCTCGCCAACCCGGCTTTCCTCTCATGAGGATCCGTGGTTTTGTGCCCCCAGGTTACCCTGGGTTTACCCCTTCGGAAACAGTCAGAATTATTTATATAGTTAGAGGCAATGTCATTGACTTAAGAAACCCGTTTGTACCCGGTGAAGAACTTCTGGAGCTTAACCTTTTTGTTTCTCTGGAACATTCTGTTCGGCCT
>JAYSLX010000113.1:0-13702 GCA_043725245.1 Geobacteraceae bacterium
TGCTTCTTCTTGCGCGCCATTACTCCTCGCTATTTCTTTTCGGGACCATGATCCGGCACGAATGCCTTGAGCTTCTGCTCAATAAAATGTGGGTTTTCACCGTTCTGAATGGCAATAAGACCTTCTACCACCATCTGGCGCCTGAGCACCTCGTCCTTGATCCTGTGCTTGATTTTTGTCCCGATGGGGAGACATACGAGGTTGGCCGTGAGGAGACCGTAGATGGTAGCGACGAATGCAACGGCGATGCCTGCGCCGAGCTTGGATGAATCGGCGAGGTTGCTCATGACGACTATCAGCCCGAGTACTGCGCCGACGATCCCGATGGTTGGTGCATAGCCGCCTGCTGCCTCGAAGAACTCGGCGCTCCCCTTCTCGTGCTCCTCATACGAATCGATCTCGATTTCCATCGCCTCCCGCAGCTTTTGCGGGTCGATGCCGTCAACAACCAGAGATATCCCTTTCTTGGTGAAAGGGTCCTTGATGGTCTGCGCCTCCTGCTCCAGTGATATGAGGCCGTTGCGTCGAGCCTTGGCAGCATACCCTATCATGTCCTTGATGATGGTCTCATGTTTTTCCTTAGGCATCAAAAAAGCCATCTTGATGTCTTTAAAGGCCTTCAATACCACCGGAAGGGGAAAGCTGATAAAAGCGGCGCCAAAAGTGCCCCCAAGCACAATAATGGCAGCAGTCGGCTGGATGAGCGATTTGATGCTCAACCCCTCCTCCATGGCACCGCCAATGATCGCTCCAAAGCCGAGCACAAGTCCTATAATAGTTGCAAGATCCATAGTGTATCGGTCACTCCGGGAAATGGATTAATATGTTCACTAAATATCGAGTCGGCAAAATGGGCGAAAAGTTTCCGCATTTCTCCTGATCAGGTACTTGCGCGTTTCACTGCTCATGGCACGCCTGATAGCACGGGCCTGCAGTGAGACCATCCGCTCGATTATAATCCTGGCAGGCTCCAGCACCAGATAGCGGTTGCCATTTGAGAGGGCAATGACGGTGTCAGGCGACTCCTCCACACTCTCTATCAAGGCCGGGTTCAGATAGAGTTCGCCTCCATTCATCCGTGTAAGCCGTATCATTCGATCCCCCCCAACGATCTACTTGAGATAGTCCAAAAGCGAGAGCTGACTAAGTTTGGACGTTGAAGAAAGCGCCGCCTGAAAAGCGGTCGTTTCCTTGGTCATCTCCACCCCAGCCTTGACCATGTCCAGATCCTGCCGTTGCGATATCAGGTCTTTCATGGTGTTCTCAGTCCGCGCATGTTGTTTCCCTGCAGCATCAAGTCGCATCATCTTTCCCGCAACCTCTGCCAGAGCATCGTTGATCTGGTCGGTGGACAGCTTGAGATCCGCGACACCCTTCTGGATGGATGTGGAATCATTGCTGGCAATGGCGGTGATCAGATTGTCAAGGGCTCGGATGATGTCGATCTTGCCGGGTATTTTGGTGGGAGGTGGCGTGGATTCTCCCCGCAGGAGTTTGCCGCCGGAGATATTCATGGTAAAGCTGACACCCTTGTCGATATCTATGTCAAGATTGTCATCCGTACCGTAATAACTTATGTAGTCACGATCAACCGCCAGGCTGGTGCCGATCTGGAACTGCGCTCCCAATGCGGTTGTTTTCGCTGCTCTGGATATGCTTATGGATGTGGGAGAATTGATCGCCGTGATGACAGTATCGCTGCCACTGCTCTCAATGGTACTTCCCGTGATCGGCATACCGACCAGAAGTCCTGCCGTTGAAAAAAGCCCATTGATGACCTTGCTCCCTGCCTGGGTGTTGCCTGCGATGGGACGGTCGAGCAGCACCCCTGTTCCGGTGGCCGTTGCGTTGTTCGACAGGGTGATCTGATTCAGAGAGTCTATGCTTTTAATGGTGGTATCTGCAGGTATACCGGCCCCGGTCATCGGCATCCCGACAGAGAGGCCGGTCGTGTCATAGATATTGGAAACAACCGGACTGAGTGCAGTGAGGTCGCCGGAAAGCTTAGTGCTCAACTCCGCTCCCTGCACAGAGTTGGCTATCGGGCTGGACAGAGTAATGCTGTTTGGAGTATCCACGCTGGCAATCGTTGTTCCTTGCGGTATGCCCGGGCCGGTTAAGGCCATGCCAGGCTTCATATTAGCCGTGCTGAAGATATTGACGACCGTCCCGGGTGCTCCGGCGATTACATCGCCCGACAACGGGAGAGTGAATGGCGGCTCACTGAAAAGCAGGTTGGAGGCGGGCGATGCTGTAACATCGGCGAGGTTGTTCACCGTTATCGTGTTGGCGCTCTTCCCGGTAACGACGGTACCTGCAGGGAAACCACCCCCGGTGACGGTCATACCGACAAGGACACGACTGGTATCCGAAATGTTCTTAATTGTGTTGTCCAGGTTGTTGGTGTCAGCAGTCAAGCCAAAGGTGCTGTTCTCCGTTGCCGACTTGGAGAGCGTAGCGATGCTCTGGAAATCCAGGCTTGTTGTATATGGCGGACCAGGCAGCAAAGATACTGATGCGACTCCGCCAGTTGGAACTGTATCAAACCTTATCTCACCAGCAGATATCTCAGAAACATATGCACCGGCTGGAATGCCTGCACCGCTCATTGGCATGCCAACCACCAGCCCTAAAGTATTGATAGTCTGAATGAGGTTCGTCCCATCCGTCAGGTCCCCCGCCACAGAGCCTACTGCCGGGGAGTACGCCGTAATGGTAGTATTGTCTGCTATGCCAGGACCTGTTATCGGCATACCAGGGGCGATCACGGCACCGGCAACGCTGATCTGGAGATTAGTGACGTAACGGCTCCCCATTATGGCATCGCCGGTCACCTGGCCTGCAACCGCTCCGTCGTAGCCATAGGTAAGCATGGCACCGTCTATGGTCTGGAGCGTTGAACGGGAGAGGGTTATCTGGTCTTTCGTATCTATGGTGAGAATGGTCGTGTTAGGCAGGATTCCCGGCCCAGTTACCGTCATGCCCGGTTTCAGATAGGTTGTGTCAAATACGTTATAGACCGTGGCACTTCCGGCTATGGTTTTACCCGTAAGGCTGTTGGTGAGCGCGAAGGAGAGGGGTGTCGCAGTTGCAGCTGCGGTTGCAGCTTTGGAGATGGTAATGGTGTTGGAATCGGCGGCAATGGAAGTAACTGTTGTATCTGAGGGAATTCCGGCCCCGCTGATTTTCATCCCCACCGAGAGGTTACCTGCATTAATGACGTTTTTTATTGTCATGCTTCCTTTTGTAAGATCCCCTGTTACCTGTGACTCCATGCCGAACGTCAACAGGCCGTTGATAGGGGCAGGGGCAGTTCCGGTGAGAGTCACCTGGGTGGCTGAATCTATCGACTTAATATAGACTGGGGCTGCAGGGGGCGAAGCTCCTCCAGGCTGCGTCACCGGCATCCCCGCGATGAGATTCGAGGTATCGGCAACCTTGACGGTATCACCCGTGGCCACCGCAGTGACGGTGGCGTCCATGGTCCAGACATTATTGCGGAACGGAGGGAGCTTGTTTTTGAAACCGCCGAATATGTATTCATCGCCCGACTGCATGTTCCCCTGGTCAATCAGCTGTTTTTTCAGCTCGGTAAGCTGATTGACGGCCATCTTTGTAAGGGTTGTATCAGAAGTTCCAGCAAGGATGTTGGACACGGTAGACTTTGCCAGAGTCAGAATATCCCCCATCGCCCCCAGCGAATCGTTGGTGACAGTAAGCCGCAAATTGGCATTCTGGATATTCTTGACGTATTGCGTGCTCTCCTTGACCTTGTTCTCCAGATCAAGTATGTAGCGCGTGCCAATCGGATCGTCGCTGGGACGTAGCACGTTCAGCTGCGAAGACAACTCCTCCTGGAGACGGTCAAGTTTGGTCCGGCCCTTCTGGATGTTGTAGAGGGCATTGTCGGCCGTCATGTTAGCGGTTATACGCATGGCTATACTCCTTATCGTACAAGGCCGAGGACAACGTCCATCATTTCCGTGGCCGTATTAATCATCTTGGCTGAGCCCTCGAAGGCCTTCTGGTACTTAATCAGGTTAGTAAGCTCCTCGTCGAGTGATACCCCTGCATTTGATTCGCGCAGGGCATTCAACTGCCTTATGAACGCCTCCTCACGCGTCGCCTGGTCATCCGTCCCCTTTACATCGATTCCCACCTTGCTTACCAGCGAGGTATAGAAGCTGACGATTGAGGTGGTACCGCTGGAAAAGACGCTGTCCGTATTACTCAGTTGTGCAATTGAGAGGGCATTGTTGTTGTTCCCCGGACCACCAAAAACAGGGTCTTTATCGGCAGCCGCTATTCTGCGTGGATCCAGCACCTTGGTGACCGGGTCGTAGAGATCGGCACTCAGCTTTATCGACATACTGAAGCCTTTGCTGTCAACGATCAGCGGGACGTTCGCACCCAATGCCGTTGCAGGCGTGGTCGCATTGGAAGTAATCTGGACATGGGTGGCATCGATGACAGCGGCGATCGTGCTGCCGTCGGGTATGCCAGGCCCGGCAACGGTCATGCCCTGCTGCAAGCCTGCCGTGCTGACCATGGTGATCTGGTTACTGCCGAGGGTTATGCTGCCGGAGGAATTCGTGCTGAAAAAACTGTTGTTCGTCGTGCTGTCAAGCCCCCAACCGGTCCAGTGCGCTGAGTTGACCTGGCCCGAGATCTTTGAGGCAAGCTCGTCTATCTTCCCTAGCATGTCCGGTACAATAACATCCCGTACGAGCAGGGTTCCGCCAATTTCTCCCTGAACACCATTGGTGCCGTCAACCAGAGACGTGATATTCCGGTCCACATTATGATCCGGATTAAGGGGGGGGTTGCCGAGGGTGGTAATGAATATGTCATTCATACCGCTGGGATTCGGATAGGTGTAAAGGGATCCGTAGCTCCCTCCGCTCACCAACTGCTGGCCGTTGGAGAGACTTATGGAAAGATTCCCGTCCGACTCCTCAAAATAACTGATCCCAACCTTGCCGGCCAGATCACGTACCGCCAGGTCGCGCTTGTCCCTCAGCTCGTTGGCATTCCCTCCGGAGAGTTCGCTGAGCCGGATCTGATCGTTGAGTGAGGCGATACTTTTCGTTGTTTCGCTGATTGACCCGGTTATGTCAGCGAGTGTTTTGTTTGCACTGGCACGGACACTCTCAAGGCTGGCATTGGTCTGGTGAAAGGTGTCGACCATGATCTGGGCGCGGGCGATAACCGCCTGCCGTTCCGCCCCCCCCTGCGGACTGAGGGATAGATCGTGCCATGAGTCGAAAAAGTCCTGAATCGATTTGCCCAAACCGTCAGTAGTTATCTCATTAAAGAGCGGCTCGATTTGTTTGAGGGCCGTCTGCCGGCTCAGGCTCTGGTTGTAGCCACTGCCGGCATCGGAGATCTGTCTCTGCAGGAGGGCATCGTGGTAGCGTTGAATCGCAGCCAGCTTGACCCCCCCTCCCAGGCTGTAGTTGCCAAATTCACGGACTGGAGCAGTCTCGAGAATCACCCGTTGACGGGAATACCCCTCCGTGTTCACATTGGCAACGTTCTCGCCGGTCACCTCCAGAGCGAGGCGCTGCATGTTAATCCCGGTGCTGGCGGCATTAAAAATATCCGAGATGCTCATCTAGATCTCCTTGCAGACCAGTCTGACTTCGTTCCCTGCAGTAACCATACGGCCGGCATCACCATAGGTATTGCTCCTGTTTTGCATCACGGAGTTGAAAAAGGCGAGCGTTTCACGTACATGGCGAAGCGAACCCTCGAGCAGCTCCCGGTTGAAGTCGAGCAGTCGGTTCATTGTGTCTCCCAGCTCAAGAAGCCTGGCCTGCAAACCTTTCAGTGTCTCTCGCACCGGCGGGGCCGCTTTTGAAATAATCGGAGAAAGCGTCTCTGTCTTCTCCAGCTTCAATTCCCGTGCAGCCTCTTTAATAAGCAGACGGCACTCGGCGTTGTTCCGGTCCATTGCTGTCAATAACTCCCGTTTTTGACCATCCAGAACCTCAAGACCCACCAGGTCGATTTCAATAATGCTCCGTTGCTCATCCTGCAGGAGCACGAGCAAATCCTCCATGGACGTTCGCTTGCTGGTAAGGACAGTCACCAGCTGTGGTAGACAGCTTGCCATATCCAATCTCCTTCTTCTGATCATGGTTTATCTGAGGAAATGCGCCTGGCTGCGGCAGAAGCCTGCCTGCGTGCATCATCAAGCAGCTGTTTCTCTATGGTCTGCGCCAGACCCACGCTCCCCTGCTGGGATATGGCCGTCGCATATTCCTGGTCGAGCATCGACTGAAATACCTCTTCGCCACGTCCCCCACCGGTAAGTTTATCCGGTCCTGACGTCGAACGCATCGACTTGAGCATCATACCGGTGAACATCGCCTCGAACTCTCGTGCCACCTTTCGCGCCGAGGCACGGGTCTTTGCGTCGAGCTCGACTCCCGGATTGCGTGTACTCGCTCTCCGCATCTCCAGCGCGCTCCCCATATTCATCTCCGGCTGAGCAGCCTTTATATCCATCAGATCCCCGTATTACTAGATTATCGACAAATCGGCCTGCAATGCACCGGCTGCCTTGATCGCCTGCATGATCCCTATCAGGTCACGCGGGGTAACTCCCAGGGCATTCAGCGCCCGCACTACATCGCCGATACTGGCACCTTCCCGCACAATGGCAAGTCCGCCGGTCTCTTCCTTGACCTTCAACTCAGTACGCGGCACCACCTTTGTCTCCCCTCCGCTGAGTGCAGAAGGCTGCGAGACCTGTGGCGTCTCACGTATAAGGAGGGTCAGATTGCCGTGGGAGACCGCAACCGAGGAGATCCGAACGTTTTCTCCGATGACAATCGTACCGGTCCGCTCGTTGAGAACCACCCTGGCAACGCTGTCAGGCCTTACCTCCAGGCGTTCAAGCTCGGCCACGAATTCAACCGTTCTCCCTTGGAACTCATGGGGTATGGTGACAATGATCGAGCCGGCATCCGCGCTGGTTGCTACAGGTCCCTTGAACTTATTATTGAGGGTTGCAGTGATCCGTGCAGCAGTTGTAAAATCAGGATTCTGCAGATTGAGCTTCAACTGGGTTTTGCCTGCCAGGACATTTGGGAGTTCCCGTTCAACCAGGGCACCGTCGGAAATCCGGCCTGCGGTTGGATGGTTTTTCTGGGCAGAAGCAGCCTGGCCACCATATGAGAAGGAATTGGTGATAACCCCCCCCTGGGCAACTGCATACACCTCGCCGTCCGCCCCTTTCAACGGGGTCATCAACAGGGTTCCTCCCGCGATGCTCTTGGAATCCCCCATGGAAGAGACCAGTGCATCGATTTTGGAGCCCTGCTTGGCAAACGCGGGAAGCGTCGCAGTAACCATAACCGCAGCCACGTTCTTGACCGTAACATCGGCACGGTTGATGGTTACGCCCATCCGCTCCAGCATATTTACCAGCGACTGGATCTGAAATTTTGTCTGGTTGCCATCACCGGTCCCATTCAGCCCTACCACCAACCCATACCCGATCAGCTGGTTTTCACGGACCCCGTCAAACGAAGCAATGTCCTTGATCCGGATCGCGTGAGCAGTCTGCGCAACAGGAATCACGCAAAGCAGCAATGCCAATACAATTATTCGAACTGATTTTGGATTTTCACGTTTCACGTTTCACATCTCACATTTCACTGCCATCAGAACGGCCAGACCCTATCGATAAAGTTCATAAGCCATCCCGGACTCTGCCGGTCGCTGATGATTCCCTTGCCGCCGTAGGTGATCCGTGCATCAGCGATGTAACTGGAATTTATGGTATTGTCCGTATTGATGTCTCTGGGCCTTACCGTCCCTTCAACGAAAATAACCTGGTCCTCGTCGTTAACCTTGACATTGCGACGCCCTTCGATCTGAAAGTTCCCGTTGGAGAGGATCTCTACAACCTTGGCAGAGATGGTCGCATTCAGGTTCTCCTTCCGTGTGGTCGAGCCTGAGCCGTCAAATTTGGAACTGACATTAGCGTTGATCAGATTCGAAAGGTCCATCCAATTCCTGATGCCTGTCATATTTGTTTCAAGCCCTAGCAGATTGGGAATCCCTGCGGAAACGCTGCTTCCGCGTTGAGTTCCGGTTTTCGCTTCTTTACTGGCGCTGGCCGTTTCAGTGATCAATATGGTCAGTATGTCACCCTTCCTGCGAGCCTTGAAGTCGTCCCCCAGCCCGGATGAGGAAGCCTGCCAGATGGAGCCGTTTGTGTAGCTTGGCCGAGCCTCTATAAGCTGCTCGTCAAAAGCCGGCGTCTTGACCTCCGCCCGGTGATAGGTACAGGCAGTGAAAAGAAAACCCGCCAGGAGAACCATCAATTTCATCCAATAAATCCTTGCCATGTGAGACTCTCTCTAAAAATCCACTCGCACCGTCGAGGCATCCACCACCCGAGCCGGGATATCCTTCTGCGAAACCATATTCTGGACCGTGATCAGCTCTCCTGCCGCTCCGCCACCCCTGCAGCGACCGGTTGCAGTCACCCGCATGAGATCGTTCTCAAGAACAATGGTCACCAGTTGCCCGCTCTTCACAAGCGGCACCATTTCCAGCTGGTCGGTACGGAGCGGTATATTCCCCCGCACACCGCTCCTGAGCCGCTTACCCACAACATCGCTCATACTGCGACAGATCTTGCCTGCCGTTGCCAGGTCACGCTTCTGCAAAGCTATGTCAGCTCGGCCTATCACCTCGCCCTGCTCCATCTGACGGGTCGTTACCACCATCTCTGCCAGGGCTTCAACCTCTACCCTAACCGGAATGTTTCTTTTTACCTGTCCGTCAACCCTTACATAGAGCGCCAGGTTGACGTTCCCCCACCCTTCCCACTGCTGTGGGGCCTTCACCTCGTACTCCACCAACCCTGCAGGCAGATTCATATCGCCGATGTAACCGATTTTTTTTATGTTCACCTCAACTCCGAGGCTGGATGTACGCTGCCGCACAAACTCTTCGATAACCTTTTTCATTTCCGACTCTGCCACCACCTGGGCATTCACGGCAGCAGCCCCGCCCAGGGGAATCGAAACAGAGAGTAGCGTCAGACACAAAATAATGAACCGAAAGAACATGTAAAGGCCCTGTTTAACGTTTGAGATTATTGGCCGTCTGAAGCATTTCGTCAGCGGCTTGCACAGCCTTTGAATTCACTTCATAGGCCCGCTGACCGACAATCATGTTAACCATCTCTTCCATCACACTGACATTGCTCATTTCCAGAAACCCCTGGGCGATAGTGCCGACGCCATTCTGCCCCGCGGTACCTGTAGTCGCAGCCCCAGAGGCATCGGTATTCATAAAGAGGTTCTTGCCGAGGCTGGAGAGGCCGGTGGGGTTTGAGAAGGTAGCCAGCTGGATCGTGCCGACGTTTGTAGGCGTGGTTTGCCCTGCCTGCATGACCGACACCGTTCCGTCGTTCCCGATTGTCACCTTGGTGGCGTTGCTCGGGATCACTATCTCCGGGGTCATCGGGTAGCCGTCAGAAGTTACTACACGCCCCTGGCTGTCCTTTTTGAATGTACCGGAACGGGAATATGAAGTGGCACCGTCAGGCATCTGTACCTGGAAGAACCCTTCCCCCTCGATGGCGATATCAAGTTCATTGCCGGTCTGATTTATGTTCCCGGCAGTGAAAAGCTTGGTGACCGAAGCTGCCTTGGTTCCCAGGCCGATCTGGATGCCGGATGGTATCTGGGTGGTGTTGGTCGAGGGTGCGCCTGTGGTCTTAAGGTTCTGGTACATCAGGTCCTGGAAGTCAGCCCGGCTTTTCTTGAAACCGGATGTGTTTACGTTGGCGAGGTTGTTGGCCACCACGTCGATGTTGAGCTGCTGAGCCTGCATACCGGATGCGGCGGTCCAAAGTGCGCGAATCATTTTATGCCTCCTATACCTTCCCTAGATCGTTGGCTGCCTTGGCCGCCATATCGTCAAAGCTCTTCACTACCTTGGAACATGCCTCAAAGTAGCGGGAGTTCTCTATCATCTGCACCATCTCCGAGATGGTGCTCATATTGGCGCCTTCGATAGCCCCCTGGGTGATTGTTGTATTTTGAGCCGTCTCTGGTGAGGCCTGCGTATCGGTCGGCATAAAAAGGGCGCTGCCGATCTTCTGCAGTGCGTACGGTTTCGGAAAGTCAACAATCTGCAGTGTGCCGATGGTTACCGGTGCACTCTCGCCAGGCAGGTATGCAGAGACGGTTCCGTCACTCCCGAACGTAATCTGAGTGGCGCCATTTGGAATGGAAATTTCAGGACTCAGCGTGTAGCCGTCAGAGGTCACCACTTTGCCTGACACATCCATCCGGAAGTTTCCTTGGCGGGTATAGGCAGTGCCCTGCGGAGTGTTTACTGCAAAAAAACCGTCGCCGGCCAGTGCCAGATCGAATGTATTGCCGGTCTGCTGCAGGGGACCGGGTGTAAAGTCGGTATAGTACCTTTCTCCGGTAAAGACCGGAGATGCGTCAACTCCTGCAGACGCAGGCGCCGTACCGTTGCCGGCCTGCTGAAGCAGGCTCTCGAAGGCCAGCCTGTCCCTTTTGAACCCAGGGGTGCCTGCGTTGGCCAGATTGTTGGAGATGATGTCGAGACGCTTCATTGCACTGATGTTACCACTGAGTGCCGCATACATGCCGCTGTTCATGGAGGTCCTCTTGTCTCCGGCTTATTACCGGTAGCTTTTCATCTTCGCCCGCAGCCGCATGATTGCCTGGCTGTGAAGCTGACAGATTCGGGATTCTGTAAGGCCGAGCACTGCTCCGATCTCTTTAAGGTTCAACTCTTCATAGTAGTAGAGGGTTACAACGATCTTCTCCTTTTCCGGCAGCCCCTCTATAGACTCTGAAAGGGTGTCCACCATCTGGCGGGCCATCAGCTGGTTCTGCGGGTTAACCACCCGCTCGTCCTCAAGGACATCAAGCAGGCCAAAGGGGCTACCCTCCGAGTCCTCCCAGGAATCGTCAAGGCTGACCACCGAAAGGAAATGAACCTCTTCCAGCAGATGGAAGTAATCTTCCAACTCCATATTCATGGCAGCAGCAACTTCCTCGCTGGTAGGGTGGCGTCCCAGGCGCTGCTCAAGAGCCGAAAACTCACGCTCCAGACGCTTGAACTTGTCGCGCAGCGAACGGGTCAGCCAGTCCTGCGAGCGAAGTTCATCCATGATCGTGCCACGTATCCGCTGCTCAACAAAGGTCTTGAACTGGACACCCCGCATCGGGTCAAATCGTTCGGCAGCCGTGATCAGTCCGATGACCGCGGCACTCATCAGGTCCTCACGATCCAAGTGCGGCGGAAGCTGAGAGGCAATCCTCCCCACGAGGTACTTGACCAGAGGAAGATGAGAGACTATCAACTCATCCCGGTTGGGGATGGCTGCTCGTTGAGTCTCCTCTTCATATGCCTTGAGCAGGCAGTTCATAGACTTTCCCTTGCGTACCCCAGTGTAAGGTTGCGCCTGAAGAGAAACTGGATGTTACCCTTGACCCTTGCTATGCCGGAATTGTCGTTCATGAGGCGGGCCAGGTTCGCAAAGCAGCGTGCCGAGCCTGATTCCGGGAAAAGATCAATTACTGCTCGCTGGCGCTTCACAGACTCTACAAGGTTCTCGTCCCACAACACGCAACCGAGATAATCCAGGGAGATGTCAAGGAAACGGCTGGTGACATGAGAAAGCCGCGCAAAGACCTCCAGGGCATCACGGCTGTCGCGGACCATATTTACCAGGACCTTGAAGCGGCGTTCTTCGTAACGGGTTGCAAGGAGCTTGATCAAGGCGTAGACATCAGTGATGGAAGTCGGTTCCGGAGATACCACGACTATGATCTCCTGGGCAGCAGTGTTGAAATAGGTCACGTTTTCCGAGATTCCTGCCTCGGTATCGATAATCACCACGTCAAACTCTTCTTCCAGCTGGTCCAGTTCGTCAAGAATACGCATCCGCTCGTGGTGGCCAAGGCTCGTGTACTCCTGAACGCCGGAGCCTGCAGGCACGAGCTTTATACCCGCAGGGCCGGTTACGATGATATCCTTGAGCCGCTTTTCCCCGGAGAGGACATGATTCAGAGTATATTGAGGGGAAAGGCCGAGCAGGACATCGATATTTCCGACACCCAGGTCGGCATCAATGATAAGCGCGCGTTTACCTAGTTGGGACATCGCTATGGCCAGGTTTGCAACCACATTGCTCTTTCCTACCCCACCCTTGCCGCTGGTTACGGAGATGACCCGAACCCCTCGGCCTGATGTATCGGCTTTATGCACCTGACGCTGCATTTTGGTAGTGCCATTGCCGTGCATTGATCTCGCCAGCTGGCGCAACGAGTCAGCTTGGTCTTGACGGCTGCTTATCAAGTTCATCTACGCGTTCTCCCTCATGACAAGATTGGCAAGCTTCCGTGGGGTTGCTACCACGATATCCTCAGGGACCATCTGACCGTTGGTCAAGTAAGAGAGCTGCAGCTTGCTCCTGTGGTGTACATTGACGATGCAACCGAGACTCTCTGTTTCGTCCAGCTTTGTAATGAGCAGTCGTGATATCGGGAGGACACTGAAGCGTGTAATGATGTCTGTTAGCTCTTTATCCTTGGTGGTTGCGGAGAGACAGAGATGCGTTTCGATCTCCAGTCCTGAATCGAGCATTGCCTTGAGTTCAGCAAGCCGCTCCTGGTCCTTTGGGCTTCTCCCTGCGGTATCAACGATGATGAGATCCTTGTCCGCATGGATCTCGGCGGCCTTGGCAAGTTCCCTGGGGGTTGCGGCGATCTCAAGCGGAAGATTCATGATCTTGGAGTAGGTCTTCAGCTGCTCAAATGCCCCAACCCTGAAATTGTCAGTGGTTACCAGAGCCACACTCGCACCCTTGTTCATGGCGTACATCGCAGCCAGCTTTGCAGTGGTGGTAGTCTTGCCGACCCCTGTCGGCCCAACCAAGGCAATTATCTTTGGCCCGTTTTTTTTCATCCTGAGCGGTCCTGCGCACTTTATAACGCTGGCGAATGCCTCGATAAGGGAAAACCGGAGTTCCTCCCGGTCATCGGTGGTCTCGGCCATGGGGCGGACGTACTCAAGCATTGCAGTCAGCGCCTCACCATTGATCCCATATTCCCGCAACTCATCCGCCAGCCCGGCCATCACCTGCTCGGCCCCCTTGCTCTCGGACTCAAGCACCTTGACATCCTCTCCTGCGATCCGCTGGTTTGGGAATACAACCGGTACAACCTCCGACTTGTCTTTAACTTTAATAGCGCTGAGCAGGTACTTCTTGAGCTCTTCCAGATCTTCCTTTGCAATTGCCCTGACAGCCCCGTCGCGCCCATTGCCGTTGGATGCTTGTTCTAGCGCTGCTTCAGGTTTGAATCCCGCAGCAGGATGCAGCTGTGCTTCTTTAGTAGATAGTTTTTCCACCTTATCCCGCAGCTCACGAAGCTCACGTGCCAGAGGTCCAAGCATTGACTTCTGGAACTCCTCTTTGGTGGTGAGCTCGCGCTCTTCCTTCTCACGAGGGGGTGATGGTCGTGGGGTAGGACGGGAATCAATTGCGGCAGTTACCTCAAAGAACGGTTTGGAGAATATCCCCAGTATCCCCTTACGACGTTCCTTGCGTGATGAGAGGATCATGGCGTCAGCGCCCAGCTCGGCCTTTACCATCCGGAGTGCCTCGGACATATCGCCTGCCTTGAACGTTTTA
>JAYSLX010000114.1:0-13373 GCA_043725245.1 Geobacteraceae bacterium
CCTCACCCATATCCCTCGTCGATACACACTGTCATCTTGATGAGCCTGGTCTGGCCGGTCGTTTGGCCGAGGTTCTGGCCAGTGCCAGGTACAAAGGAGTGCTGCAATACGTTATCCCAGGGGTTGCTGTTGAGAACTGGGCCAGAATTTCTGAGCTTTCCGACCGGACCCACGGGCTGTTTCCTGCCTACGGACTGCATCCGATGCATGCTGCGGGCTTTTCTCCAGCCACCTTGGGACTCCTCAGGCAAATGCTTTCCAAAGCAGTTGCTGTTGGCGAGATCGGGCTGGATTATCTCTACAAAGACGTCTCGCGGGCTGTCCAGGTTGAGGCATTTCGTCAGCAGCTCAGACTCGCGATTCAAATCGACCGTCCTGTTCTGATCCATTGCAGACGGGCTTTTCAGGATCTGCTTAATATCCTCAGGGAGGAGCATGTGTCGCGTGTTGGAGGGATTATGCATGCTTTTTCGGGAAGCCCGGAGGTTGCAGGCGAATGTATTCGCTTAGGTTTGTCGATCTCAGTCGCCGGACCTGTCACCTGGCTGAACTCGGTGCGTCCAAAATGTGTGGTTGAGCATGTCCCGCTTGCACATCTGGTACTCGAGACTGATGCCCCTGATCTGTCGCCAGAACCTTTCAGGGGCTCGGTGAACGAGCCGGCATTTCTCTGCAAGATCGCAGAAGCTGTTGCAATGATAAAGGGTGTTCCTTATCTGGAGGTGGCTGAAGTGACAACTGCAAATGCGAGACGAATCCTTGGCCTTTCGAGCTGAGCGGAATAATATTCCTGAATATATGATGAGGGTGAGTGTATGGCTTTGCATCGATTTTCCCGCAATGAACTGATTATAGGCGAGACAGGCCAACAACGCCTTCGAGATGCTTCTGTTGCAGTTATAGGGTTGGGAGGGGTCGGCAGTTACACTGCTGAGGCACTCTGTAGGGCAGGGCTGGGGCGCATCTGCATCATTGATTTTGACGATATCTGTCTCACCAATATCAACAGGCAGCTGCATGCTTTGGATGGGACAGTGGGGATGTCAAAGGTCCATGTTATGGCGGAGCGTATGAAACTGATCAACCCAAAGGCGGAGATCATTCCATTCAAGGAGTTTTATTCTTCGGAGAGCAGTGCTTCCCTCCTTTCCAACAGATTTGATTATGTGGTTGATGCCATAGACCATATCACCAGCAAAATACACTTGATCAAGAGCTGTGTTGAACGCTCTATCCCGCTCATCTCAAGTATGGGGGCAGCAAATAAGCTGGATCCGACAAAGATCCGAGTGGCTGACATTTCTGAGACACATGCCTGCAGAATGGCGCGGACCATGCGTAAGCACCTGAAACGTGGTGGTGTTACCTCGGGCTTCAAGGTCGTCTTTTCGACAGAAGAGTTTCGGCCTGTCAGCCGGCAAGTCTCTGCCTGCAAGGATGAGTGCATCTGTCCTAATCGCGGGGAGCAGCCGTTTTCATGCGAACACAGAAGGGTGGTACTCGGGAGCATTTCTTATATCCCCGGCATATTTGGTCTTACTATGGCGGGCGTGGTGGTAAGCGACATGTTAAAGGTTTAGAAAATCGATATGCGTCGATTGACTGCAGTCGGATTGCAGTTATACTGCACTTCACATGCCTACAATTATTGTTAAAAGGAGGAGCATATGGGCAAAGAATACACGATGCAGGAAGCATTGAAGCTGGCTGTTCAGGCTGAGAAGGACAGCATGGATTTCTATCGTAGGGCCTCGTCTATTACAAAGAATGAGCGGGCCAAGAAAGTATTCGACCTGCTTGCCAACGAGGAGGTCGGGCACCTTAAACTATTTTTTGACCATTACAAGGGGGGAGAGTTCGGCGACCTGAAGAGCTTTATGGATTCGCCTCCAGACAAAAAAAGTGCAACCTTTTTAGCTCTTGAAAAGGCGCTTGACGAAAATACTCATGAGAAGAAGGCTCTTGAGATTGCGATGAAAGAGGAGAAGGCAACGGTCGAAACGTACACGCTGCTAGCAAAAGACATTGTTGACCCAATGGTTAAAGGGATCTTTGTACAGGTGGTCAAGGAGACACAGAACCACTACGATATGATAGAGGATGAGTACATGCACGTGATGAAGATGGTTGACAAGTCCGACCAGGATACGTACGTGAGGGAATGATGGTAAAGAGCTGAGGCAACAAGGTAGGTTATAGAGGCATAATAAGAATAAGGCGACCGTGAAAACACAGTCGCCTTATTCTTTGAATCAAAGGCAGTGAATTATCCGGTGTACTGGCCGTAGAGCGTTTTGACTTTTGCTAGATATTCCCTCGTTTCCCGGGGTAGTGCCCCGGTCCCTTTTCTGTCAACATTGCCAGGCCCCCAGTTATAGGCAGCCAGTGCCGAATCAAGGTTTCCCTGATATCGTTTCAGCATATCCTTGAGGAAACGGGTTCCGGCCATGACGTTCTGCCCCGGATCAAAGGAATCTGTTACCCCCAGTCCTCTTGCTGTTGCGGGCATAAGTTGCATAAGTCCCTGGGCACCTGCGTGGGAAACGGCATTGGGGTTGAAATTGCTCTCGGCTTTGACGACTGCCTTTATAAGGGCTTCATCGACACCATAGTGTTGAGATGCCTTGGATATTATACCCTGCAAGGTCGAAGGGGGGGGAGAAATTTCTTGTGGGGATGGTAACGCTTGTGGTATCTGATCCGTGGCTTCGGTGTTGTCAAGTTTTTGACGGGCTCCCATGATATTTGCAAGGATCATTTTGACAGGATCGTTGTCGGGGGTGCTGGGTGAGAAGGGTGCCTCGCTGCCTATCGATAGCGCGTTTCTCATCATCTGCAGGCGAAGTATTTCTGCTGCCGCAGTGGCTGCGGCAACATTGTCTCGAGGGTCTTCAATAGTGCGTTTGCGGGCAGCTTCTCCAATGGTTTCGGCAAAGGTCATTGCCGATGAAGAGGGGCCTGGCCCTGCTTTTTTGGGTAGACTGCTGAATTTGATTGGTAGAGCTGCTTCAGCGGGATTAATGGACATGATCAAGGTTGAATGCAGCCGGCGTGCCATTAATAGTTATAGTGGTAGGCGTTATTCTGTGTCTGAGTCTTTTATCAGCTGTTTTGCGTTTAGATGGAGAGGGCTGACCCTGGCATCATCAATTTCTTTTTCTTGAGTTTTTCGATGAGAGTCGTTCTCTTAAGATTAAGCAGTACGGCTGCTTCTTTCTTGTTGCCAGCCGTTTTTTCAAGTGCTTGAAGGATCAGCTGGTTCTCAAACTCTTCCACAGCGCTGTTGAGGCAGAAACCATTATCTGGAAGAGTGATCGGATCCTGCGCTACAGCTGCTCTGCGTCCACGGTATTTTTCCGGCAGATCGTTGGCAGTGACGGTGCCGCTCCCCTTGAGAATGACTAGTCTTTCTATGAGGTTTTCAAGTTCGCGGACATTGCCAGGCCAGTCATAGTTGCGTAGCAGGTTGATAACGCTGTGATCAAGACCCTTGACCTTATGTTGTTTGTCTTTGTTGAATCGCTCAAAAAAGGCTTCGACGAGGAGGTTGATGTCTCCTTGACGATCCCGCAGAGGCGGGAGAATAATCGGAATCACCGATATCCGGTAGAAAAGATCCTCACGGAATTCCTTGGCTGCCACCATTTTTTCCAGATTCTGGTTTGTAGCGGTGATGATCCTGACATCTACCTTCTTGGTGCTGGTGGCCCCGACAGGTTCAAGCTCCCGGTTCTGGAGTACTCGCAAAAGCTTGACTTGAAGGCTGGGCTTCATGTCTCCGATTTCATCAAGGAAAAGGGTCCCCTTGTCCGCCAGCTCAAAACGACCTATCCTTGTGGCAATTGCACCGGTAAATGATCCCTTTACATGGCCAAACAGTTCGCTTTCCAAGAGATCGTCCGGAATCGCGGCACAATTCACGGGAATGAAGTTTTTCGAACGGCGGTTGCTCAGATCGTGGATGGCGCGTGCCACCAACTCTTTTCCTGTTCCGGATTCCCCCTGTAGCAGGACGGTCGAGTCGGAGCTGGCGACTTTTTCGATCAATTCAAAAAGGGCGAGCATTTTGTCGCTTTCGCCGATGATGTTGTTGAGCAGCAGCCGATTTTTGATGCATGGTTTGGTTCGGAAACTTTGATTTTGTAATGAGTGATGTTCGAGGCCTCGTCTGACGTGCGTTTCGAGTTCTTCAAGGTTGAAAGGTTTTTCAAGGTAGAAAAAAGCCCCTGCCTTAAGCAGGTTTGAGGTCATTTCGGAGTTAGCAAAAGCGCTGTACGCAATGGTTACGATCTCGGGGCGCATTGCTTTAAGTTTCTTGATGAATTCGATGCCATTGATCCGGGGCATCATCAGATCGGTTATGACCAGATGCACCTCTTCCAACTCAATTTTTTCCAGAGCATCCTGTCCATCGGAAGCCTGGAAAACCTGATAGCCCTTGTAGCTCAGGAAGGCCGCTACAAAATCTCTCGTCTTCTTGTCGTCATCAGCAATCAGGATCTTGGCATTTTCCATCAGTTCCTCGTTTTGGCAATTAAAGTTAGACAATCCCACGCCGAAGAGTTGTTGTACCGATGGGTACTATATCATACAGCGCCTAGAAGTCAATAAAATGACTCCATATTTTTTTACTTATTTACTGCGGGGTTATTTAAATCCAAACATACGTGCAGTTATCAGCATTTCACACTGGATATTGTTCAGGGGGCGTAATTGAAAAGGGTGTCACCGGTTTTTGGTTGACGATCCATAATGGAGAGTCCTCATCTTGGGTTTATTATCGCATAATATCCCGTAATCATTAAAGGTTTAATAGTGAAAAGGAGGCGTTGATGGGAAGCTCACTGACAATTCACAGAGACAATAAGGCTATGGAGGATGCCTCTGGCGAACTAATCCAGCTTGTTAGCTTTAAGCTCGACGAAGAAGAGTATGGTGTGAATGTGCTTAAGGTACGAGAAATCATTAGGATGCCGAGCATTACACGCGTTCCTAACACTCCACATTATGTAGAGGGTGTCATAAATCTGAGAGGTAAGGTGATACCCATCATGTCGATTCGAAGACGATTTGGCCTTGGAGAAGTGGAAACCGATAAGAGTACCAGGATAATGGTCATGGATGTTGATGGTGAATTGATGGGGTTTATTGTTGATTCAGTATCAGAGGTCATCCGGGTTTCAGAGAGGGAAATTCAGCCTCCACCCCCAGTCGCAACCAGCGGCGTTGACCAAGAGTGCATGTCAGGGGTCATTAACCAGCCGGAACGCCTTTTGGTTCTCCTCGACCTGGAAAAAATGTCTTCTAGGGAAGACAGAAAGATCCTTAGCAGCATATCGATTTAGACTGTGAGGTATCGAGAAGTTTTTTGACAAGTTGTTTGAGCGAACTGATTCGAGAGGAACTCTGCATGTCATTAGAAACTGAAGACCAGGAATTATTGGAAGGTTTTCTTACTGAGGCGACCGAACTGCTGGAAAAGCTCGATGACGACTTGGTAACGCTTGAAAAATCCTCTGGTGATGCCGATCTCCTTAACCGGATATTTCGCTCAATCCATACGGTCAAAGGTGCTTCGAGCTTTCTCGGGTTTGAACTTCTTGTAAAGGTTACACACAAGACCGAGGATGTCCTGAACCGCCTCCGCAAGGGGGAGTTGGTGGTCACGCCGGAACTCATGGATGTCATCCTTGAGGCAGTCGATCTGGTCAAGCTCCTCGTAACTGATATTAAGAACGGAGACATCAAGGAGAGAGAGGTTGAGGGAACGATTGCCAAGCTTATTCCGCTACTATCCAGTTCAGTAGCAGAGATTCCTGCTTCTGCAGCTCCTCAGCCGGAGCTTCCTCGCTTTCAGGCCGAATCGTCAGAAGGAAAGCCTGCCAAAAATGCAAAGAAGAAGGGCGAGGCGCGCGCCAAAACCGCCAAAGAGCCGGAGTCTTCTTCGGATGATCAGAAACAGTCCGATGAGGCCCCCCCCCCTCAGTACGTGGAGCCTAATCTTGTGAAAGAAGCGGTCGTTACTGCTGTTATGCCTGCAACCCAGCTGGTGAAAGCGGTTGAGGCCAAGGGGGGGGGCGAGGACCTTTCGGACAATACGACCGTAAGGGTTGACGTAAAGCGTCTTGATGACCTGATGAACCAAGTGGGTGAATTGGTGCTGGAGCGTAATCGTATGATCCAGCTGAACAGTAATTACCAGGGAGGAGTCGCCCAAGTCAGCTTTTCGGAAGATTTCAACAAGTTGACAAAACGTCTGAATTTCGTCACATCTGAGCTCCAGATGCAGGTGCTCAAGATGCGTATGATTCCAGTTGAGAAGGTCTTTAAGAAGTTCCCTCGGATTGTTCGCAATCTTGCCCGCGACCTGGGTAAGGAGGTCGATCTTCAGCTTATGGGTGAAGAGACCGAACTGGATCGTTCGGTCGTTGACGAGATTGGGGATCCGCTTATACACTTGATCCGTAATGCCATGGACCATGGGCTCGAGATTCCAGACGAGAGAATCCTTGCAGGTAAGGCACGCGAAGGAAAGCTGGTGCTGGCCGCTGCACATGAGGGTAACCAGATTATCATCAGTATTAAGGATGACGGGAAAGGGCTTGACCCCGAGAAGATCGGCAGAAAGGCAATTGAAAAGGGATTGATAACCGAGGAGCAGTTTGCCGGTATGATGCCGCGCGAAGTTCTTGATCTTATTTTTCTTCCCGGATTTTCCACTAAGGAGATGGCGTCAGACCTTTCGGGGCGCGGCGTTGGAATGGATGTAGTGAAAACAAACATCAAGAAGCTCAACGGAATCATTGATATAAAGAGTGAACTGGGGAAAGGTTCCGAGTTTATTCTTAAGCTGCCGCTAACATTGGCGATTATTCAATCCCTTCTTGTTGAAGTCGAGGGCGAGACTTATTCCATACCCTTATCTGCAGTAATGGAAACCCTTCGGGTCGATCAGAGCGAGTTTCATAATATAGGCGGCAGGGAGATGCTCAAACTTCGTGAAATCGTACTCCCACTCGTTCGTCTGGAAAAGGTATTCAGTGTCAATCGGAAAAGCGAAGCGGTTTCATCATGCTACGTCGTTGTGGTTGGAGTCGGAGAGAAGCGCGTTGGTATTATTGTCACCAGGCTATTGGGTCAGCAGGAAGTTGCCATAAAATCCCTTGGAAAGTACCTTGCCAATCTACCGGGTATTGCCGGCTCAACCATCCTAGGGGATGGCAGCGTGGCGCTGATAGTTGACCCTGTAAGTCTGGTGGAAGGTAACGACGGTGGAAGATGAAGGTTTGAGAGCGGGGAGGATTCCTCAGGGGGCCCAGTCAGTCGCTAACAATAACTTTTCTATAAAGGGGCTACCGTGAAACTAGCGGATAAAGATTTCGAACTCTTCAGGGATTATGTCTATAACCTGTGCGGGATCTATTTCCATTCCAGCAAGAAGTATTTCCTGGAGAGCCGCCTTTCCCGGCGTATGGAGGAGGCTGGCATAAACAGCCACGCTGATTACTACAAGCTTCTGAAGGCAGGGCCTGGCGGTTCACAGGAGCTGAAGAAACTTCTCGATGAAATAACCACCAATGAGACATGCTTCTTTCGCAATATCCCCCAGTTGAATGCCTTGGAGAACAAGCTGTTGCCGGAGTTGGTCGAGACAAAGGGTAAGATAGGCTTCCGCAAGCTCAGGATATGGAGTGCAGCCTCATCATCCGGTGAAGAGGCATATACAATGGCGATGATTCTTCAGGAAAAGCGATCAACATTGCTCAAAGATTGGATTGTCGAGATTATTGGCACTGACATAAATGAAACGGTTCTCGCCCAGGCACGAGAAGGGGTCTATAACGCCTACTCTGTCAGGAACACCCCGGATTTCTACCTGAAGAAGTACTTCAAGCAGGAGGGGACCGAAAAATATCTCCTTTCTCCGGAAATAAAAAAACTTGTGACATTCAATCATCTTAATCTTTACGATGACACCAAGATGATCTTTATGAAGAGCTTTGATTTCATTTTTTGCGCCAACGTGCTTATATATTTTGACACAGCCTCCAAGTCAAAGGTGGTCCAGCACTTCTATAACAACCTTCAGTCCTACGGATACTTCTTTGTCGGCCAGTCGGAATCCCTCCACGGGGTAAACGACAACTTCAAGACGATCCATTTTCCCGGCGGCTTTGCCTACAAAAAATGAGAGGGTGCAATGGATAACACAGCGAAGCTCAAGAAAGCCCAGGAGATGGTTGAAAAAATCACTGATCTCCCCACAATCCCGATCGTAGCGACCAAAGTACTTGAACTTCTGGACAAGCCTGATGTTGAGCTTGAAGAAGTGGCTGACATGATCCTCACTGATCAGGTCCTAGCTGCGAGGGTCATAAAAATAGTTAATTCTCCCCTTTACCGCTCTTCGGCAGAGATCAAATCGGTTAAGCGGGCATTGGTTTATCTCGGGTTTCGTCACATCAGGGAACTCGCTCTGACCTGCTCATTCATAGAGGCATTTCAGGGCAAGGACGGCGCATTTGATGTGATGACTTTCTGGGAACATTCCTTCGGCGTGGGAATAGTAGCAAAGATCATAGCCCAGAGGGCACGTTACATGGACACAGAGAAGGCCTATCTGGCGGGCATTATCCATGACATCGGCGAGGTCTTCCTGAGTTATTACTACAAGGATGAGTTCCTTGGGATACTCAACGAGATCAAGGGCGAATCGTACAAGCTGGTGGATGCTGAAGAGCGATATTTAGGGACCAATCATTCTTTCATTGGGCTTGCTATCGCCCAGAAATGGAATTTCCCGGCTGAATATTGCGAGGTGATTTCTCTCCACCATAGCCCTGAAGCTGCTGCCATCGATCCCACGCTTGTGGCGATCGTAAACCTTTCCGATCTCTTCTGTTCGGTCAGGCAGCTGGATTATGGCGGCAGGGAGTGGGTTACATTTAACCTTGCTGAAGAGAAGGCTTGGGATATTTTGAAGCAGTTTGCTCCTCATATAGCAAAGCTTGACGTCGAACGATTCTGCTACGAGCTTGACGATCGCGTCCCAGAAGTTCAGGATCTCGTTAAATCAATCTTCGAAGGCATGTTAATGGAGTAACTCTTCATGGTTCTTACGCCGCAGTCAAAGAAAATCCGGGTCTTGATAGTTGACGATTCCTCTTTTATGCGGATGGCTATTCGTGGAATTCTTGCGAATGATCCGAACATTGAGGTTGTCGGAATAGCGTCCGATGGTGTGGAGGGTGTTGAAAAGGCACTGACGCTTAAGCCTGACATCATTACTATGGATGTGGAGATGCCGCGTATGGACGGCATCACTGCACTTAAGGAGATCATGGCAAAGGCACCTACCAGGGTGCTTATGGTCTCCACACTCACGAACGAAGGAGCAAAGGCCACTTTCGAGGCTCTGGAAGCTGGAGCTGTCGATTACATCCCCAAGAACGTAACCGATTCGGCTGATGCCCAGAAGGTTTTCAAGGCTGAGCTGCTCCGCAGGGTAAAAGAGGCGGCAATCTCCATCTTTGCCCGGCGGATAGCGCCGGTTTCCCGTCCGATTTCTGCACCTGCAATCCGAGTGGCAAGTTCACGATTTGCCCATCGCAAGGTCAGTTGTGTTGGGATCGGTGCCTCTACGGGCGGGCCAGTGGCCCTTCAGGAGGTATTGTCGCGGATTCCGGCAAATTTTCCGTACGGGATCATGATTGCCATTCACATGCCGAAGGCTTTCACCGGGCCTTACGCAGACAGGCTCAACGCCAAATGTTCTTTGCAGATCAGGGAGGCTGTTGATGGGGATCTGCTTAAACCGGGGCAGGCACTCATTGCGCCCGGTGGGCGTCATGCCCTGCTGGTCCGTCATGCAGGAGGGATCGCGGTGAAGACGGTTCCAAATACCGATTACCCACAGCATCTCTATATTCCGTCAGTCGATTTGATGATGACTTCATTGGCTGATGTGAGCAACGGATCAATGCTGGGGGTTATTCTCACCGGTATGGGTAATGACGGCTTCAAGGGGATGCAGCACTTGAAAGCTAAAGGCGGGTTGACACTGGTTCAGGATGAGGCGACGTCCACCATCTATGGGATGCCAAGGGCTTGTGTTGAAGGAGGGGTGGCGGATGAGGTGCTGCCATTGGGTGAAATCGGATTCGAAATCGGGAGGATCGCCGGGTAGGTCAGCGTGATGCGGAGAAGCCTACGCCTGTGGGTTCCTGCCATGCACGACATCGTGAAAATCCCCTCCGTTTGAAAAAATAGAGAAGTGCCGGTGCTGCGAGCAGGGAACAATCGGCAATTATGATGTTTAAACATCCATGTGCATCGAGAAAAGTGTCAGGTGCTGAAAATATCCTTTCCATGAAAGCAAGATCCACGGCCAGTATATGGACATTATCCCGTATGCCGGGTTGCACGTCGGTCGCCACAGACTCCTTCGTCCATCCGAATCGGGCAACAAGTAAGGCCACCCTTATTGCAACGGACAGTCTCTGCAAGGTCTGCATTACATCAAGTCCTCGATTACTTTCGTGATTGAATCCACTGTTTCATATAAACCCACTCTCGAAGCAGATGCAATAAAGAATGCTCTTGGTTGTCTGCTTGTCGAGGGGAGCATCAGCGATCGTGACCTGGAAGGAAGGCTCAAAAGGCTTTCCAGGCTGTTCGCTGATTATGTCTCAACATGTCCGGCTCCATGCTGGTCACATGGGTTGGCCATTTCTGACGAAGTCTGCCGCGTGACAGAGATTTACCTCCCCTATGCCGATATCAGGGATGCTTTCCTGCGGCTAGCACGGCTGTCCCTTCATGGGAATCATCCTCTTCCGCCCATCCTCGGAAAGGCCGACAGCTGGATCGATTTCCTTCATAGGGTCCCTGCGGAACATGCCATCGTGAATCCATCCGAGTTTATTGCACGGCTTGCTAGAGATGATGCAGCACGGATTCGATTCCTTTTTTCGATCTACCTGCAAGAACAGTACGGGGGGGGCTTTGGCCGGTATCCTTCGCAATACGCTTTTCTGCAACATTGGCTGGCAGATAATATCCCTCTGCTACCTCTTCCCGTCTCTTGTCTAGATGCGGCCTGCGGTAGTGGGGAAGGGAGCTATGAGCTTGCCTGTGCGCTTCTGAAAAGCGGCGTAACAGCATCGGAAATTCGGATCACCGGGGTGACTGTCAGTCCATTAGAAATTTTTGCAGCTGCTCATGCCTGTTTCCCTCATGCCCCTCAGCGCGAATTGGAGTACCGGGGAGTTGTAAAGCTGATCTCTGAGGCTGGAGCTCATTCCGGCATCAGCTTTGTAGCTGCTGATCTGCGTGACTGGGATCTGCCCGGATGCTACCATGTCATAATCTGCAATGGTATTCTAGGTGGGCCTTATCTACATAAACTCAAGGAGGTTGAATGCCTTGTGGCCCGGCTGGCTAAAAGTCTGTGCAGAGGGGGGATTATTCTTGCAGCGGACCGGTTTCATGCGGGCTGGAAAAAGCTCCTGACAGCGAGAGATATGGAGAATATTCTTGCTGGTTGCGGCCTTGAAGTGTTGCCGGTCGGCGAGGGGGTTGCCGGCATGCGGCATTAATACTCCGATTTCAAATCAAAGATGAAATCAAGGCGGTGAGGATTGAGGCGACGAAGGTGTACAGAGGAGTACGTTGAGGAGCCGAAGACGAGCCAACGAAGATAGCGCTTTGATTTGGAATCGGAATTAGAACTGGATCAGCATTCCACCCCACGAAAGACCTCCCCCGAAGCCCATAATAAGAACCTTTTCACCCGGTTTTATCACACCGTTTTTCAGATTCTCGTCAAGTGCAAGCCCGACAGATGCTGCGGCTGTATTGCCGCATCGGTCGAGATTGAGGAGAAACCTCTCTTTGGCAATTCCTGTCTTCTTTGAGATGAAATCGATGATTCGGACGTTAGCCTGATGGGGGATTATATGGTCCAGATCATCCGGACTGATCCCTGCCTTTGAGGTCAGATCTTCGATGATCTTGGGGATAACGTCAGTCGCGAAGATGAAGACCTTCTTCCCTTCCATCTTGAAGGTGGTTTCCCCTGCTACTATGGTCTCTGGTGTCACCGGCTTTCGAGAACCCGAGGATGGGACCTGGATCAGCTCCCAGCCATTGCCGTCGCTCTTGATAAGACTCTGCAGTATTCCTTTTTTCTCGGTTGAGGAACCGAGGATTACCGCACTAGCTCCGTCACCAAAAAGCGGTGAGGTGTTTTTGTCCTGAAAGTCGAGGATCTTGGAATAGGTATCCGCACCGATTACCAGCACTTTTCCACACTTGCCGGCCTTTATGTAGTTATCGGCTGTTTCAATGGCAAATACGAAGCTGCTGCAGACGGCGTTCAGGTCGAAAGCGGCAGCGTTACGCGCTCCAATGTTCTTTTGTACCATGCAGGCGGTTGCGGGGAGAGACATGTCGGGGGTCGAAGTGCCAACGATGATGCAGTCTATCTCAAGCGGGTCTATG
Source organism: Geobacteraceae bacterium (assembly GCA_043725245.1). Taxonomy (GTDB): domain Bacteria; phylum Desulfobacterota; class Desulfuromonadia; order Geobacterales; family DSM-12255; genus Geoanaerobacter. The sequence goes on from JAYSLX010000114.1 coordinate 12,502, forward strand.
CCGGCATGTTCCAGTGCGCGGCAAGCGGCAATGGTTGCGAGGTCGGAAGTCGACTCATGCTCAGCGGCAAAGCGCCTCTCGCATATTCCGGTTCGTGACTGGATCCAGTGATCTGCATCTTCTACAAGGTAAGAAAAATGATCGTTGGTAACGACCCTTTCAGGTAGTGCTCCACCTGTGCCCAGCACATGAGAATAGTACATGTTCCATCCTTACTAATGGCCGAGCTGTGGAGTCCACAGCAGGGGAGAATAGTGCCTTCATGAAAAATGAAATGCCATTTTATCGCACAGGTATAAACCTTTGTCAAACCAATAGAACGCAGTTGCATCAAACCTGCTTTCCTGATGGTCTTGGAAGCTCAGAAGGGAGGCTATTTGCGCGCCGCGTCAACTACTGAGTAAATCCAGAGCCCTGAAAAAGCTGCAAGCAGCCACCGGGCGAAGGGAGAGTGCATTTTGAGGTTTTCCAGAACGGCAGTTGGATCCGTTGAACCTGTAACCTTCCCGGCTATCAGGTGTCCCACTGTCTGGAGAATCACGAAAAGAGCCGCCAAGAGGAAGATGTTTACGAGGCAGATGAGTATTGCCCCCTTGAGTTTCTCCCCTTTATGCAACTGGCCAAGGCCTGGTATCACCAACGCTGAGAGGATGACTGCCTTTAGGTTTATACGCATTGATCAGTTGTTACCTTTCATGATGCCTGTTCAAATAATTTGCCATACTACAGTGAGATAAAGAATTCTGCAGCAATAATCCACGCTGCTGGAGAACACCCTAGGAGTCTGTCGGGCTTTACATCATCAAGTCCGGCATATCCGTTGTTTTGGTTGTTAGTGTAACGCATTAATATTGTTGATGTAGCTGCTGTTT
>JAYSLX010000115.1:0-18769 GCA_043725245.1 Geobacteraceae bacterium
TGGAGCGGGAAACGGGATTCGAACCCGCGACTTCGACCTTGGCAAGGTCGCACTCTACCACTGAGTTATTCCCGCTCAATGAAGATGGTTATTTAACAAATGCTGGTTCGGTAGTCAACTGTTTTTTCACTTCCCCTGCGAATACTTCTACGTATCGACGCCAGCTATAACCACCCTTCACCTCCTTAGGTTGATCGTCCGACCTTCATCGGCGCAGTTCTCGGGGTTATTATTCCCCATCATGACCGTCTGACTTACTGAGTTCTATAGTCATATCTCTTAGCTGCTAAATATGTCGGATTGCCGGCAAGCTCAAGCGTATGGTCTGCTAAAACTCCTTCGGATTAGCTTGTCCACCTCTCCTGCAACCAGCACAAACCCGGTTGAGACAAGAACCATGGCCAGTTCGGCAACAGAGAGGGAGCTGGTCCGGAAAATTGCCTGAAGTGACGGATGGTAGATAACCACCAACTGCAGTATGACAGTCAGGAGAACAGCTGCAACTAGCGGCCAGTTTGAAAACAGACCTATCTGGAAGATAGAGGCACTTGTCGAGCGGACCTGCAGAACAAGTGACATGCGGGAAAGGATCAGAAAGGTAAAGATCATACTCTGCCAATGGAGGCCGGCAGTGAGTCCCCACCATTGAAGTGAAAGAGCAGATCCACCAAGGAACAGTCCGTATCCCAGAATGTACCACCCTCTTCCTTCGCTGAAGATCCCTTCAGCCAGTGGGATCGGTTTGGTGCGCATCAGAGTGCCGTCACCAGGTTCTGCAGTAAGGGCTAGCCCGGGAAGGCTGTCGCAGAGAAGGTTGAGCCAAAGAATCTGGATCGGCAGAAGTGGAAGCGGCAGTCCAAGAAAAGGGGCCAGGAAGACCAACCATAAGGTACCGGCGTTGGCAGTAAGTGAATAGGTAATAAAGCGGATGATATTACGGTAGATCTTCCTCCCTTCTCGGACTGCACCGACAATGGTGGCAAAATTGTCGTCGAGAAGTATCAACGACGAGGCTCCCTTGGCCACGTCCGTCCCGGTAATTCCCATGGCAATACCAATATCAGCCCGCCTGAGCGCCGGTGCGTCGTTCACACCATCACCGGTCATGGCTACGCATTCTCCTCTGTTCTGAAGCGCCGTTACTATATCCAACTTCTGGGCAGGGGCAACTCTCGCGTAGACTCGAACCTTGCCCGACAACTCCTCAAGCTGCACGTTATCCAACTTCGTAAGTTCGCTTCCTGAAGCTACCAGACCTGCATCATCAAGTATCCCAAGTTCACGGGCAATGGCCGTGGCGGTGAGGACGTGGTCGCCGGTGATCATTATAGGGGTTATCCCGGCCAAGCGACAGAGCGCCACTGCTTCGCGCACCTCAGGCCGCGGCAGATCCATTAATCCTGCTATTCCCAATATGAGCAGGTCCCGCTCCACATCCTCCGTATCGAGTGTTTCAGGAAGCGCATCCCAGCGGCGCATGGAAAGACAGATGGTACGTAGCCCACGGGCGGCCATCTCCTCACCATGCTTAAGTAGTTTTGAAGCTTGCTCAACTCCCCCGGCAAGACGACCGGCAATGATCTCCACCGCACCCTTAGTAAAAGAGACCACTCCTGTGGCAGAGTGGTGAAAGGTGGTCATGAGCTTTCGCTCCGAATCGAATGGGAGTTCGGCAACCCTCGGAAAGTCCTGTTCGAGGGGTTCCCGTGAGAATCCGTGAATCGCAGAGATATCCGCAAGAGCAACCTCTGTCGGGTCTCCGGCGACAGTCCCGTCGACGCTTCGGCGAATATCGCTGTTAAGGGCCGCTGCCATGAAGAAAATCGATTCTGTCGTATCCGGAAGAGTGTTGTCATGTGTGGGAGCTGGGACGATCAATCCGGTCGACGGCAAAACCCTCCCCTCAATAAAAAGCTCGACAACCTCCATCCGGTTCATGGTAAGGGTGCCAGTTTTGTCTGTGCAGATGCAGGTCACCGAGCCGAGTGTCTCCACTGCAGGTAAACGACGGATCAAGGCATTCTGCTTCACCATCTTCCGCGCCCCAAAGGCAAGTGCGACGGTCACCACTGCCGGCAGTGCCTCTGGGATGGCTGCGACGGCAAGCGATATGGCAGTCATCAGCATCAGGACCAATTCCTCACCACGCAGCATACCGGCCACAAACACGACCGCGCAGATGATGAGGATGATCAGTGAAAGCCTCTGACCAAAAAGTGTCAAACGTCGCTGGAGGGGAGTTTTCTGCTCCTCCCCGGTCGATAAAAGACTGGCTACGCCTCCGAGTTCGGTGGACATGCCGGTGGCAACCACAATGCCGGTACCTCTGCCATAGACCACTACTGTTCCCATATAGGCCATGTTCAGTCGGTCCCCCAGGGAAAGTTCCATCTGAGGCAGAGCTGGGACATATTTCTCCACCGGCACCGACTCGCCGGTCAGTGCCGCTTCCTCAACCTGCAGCCGCACCGCCTCCACCAGCCTGAGGTCAGCAGGAACAATGGTACCGGCCTCTAGGAGGATGAAATCGCCAGGTACTAATGTACGAGCCTCAACCTCGACCAGTTGCCCATCACGGATGACCCGTGCCATCTGGCCTGCCATCTTCTTGAGAGCCTTAAGGGATTTTTCCGCTCGATATTCCTGAGAAAAACCGATTATCGCATTGATGATGACGATCGCAATAATCGGAAGCGCGTCCCGGACGTCACCTATCAGGGCAGCTACAACCGCTGAGATGATAAGAATGACGATCAGGATATCGGTAAACTGGGTAAAGAGCATAACCATGGGTGAACGCTGCCGTTTTTCACGAAGCACGTTTAGCCCCGACTCGGAAAGGCGGCGATCAGCCTCAAGTGCCTGAAGCCCGACAGGCGAGCTTTTCAGTTCGGCAAAAATCTCATCGATAGACCTATGGTGCCACATCATAGCTCCTCAATCATCTGACGCGACTTTTAAAGGTATTGAATAGATCTTGAAGGGTTTGTACCTGACCCTTTCAGGATCAGTTCACAGAGGAAGTGTATCGCAGATGAGGAGGTTTCTCTAGGTGGTCTGAAGAAGACTCTCCGGGTAAAGAGAGGAAGGAGCTACTTGGCTATGACCTTTATGAACCTGGCAAGATAATCAACTCCAGACCATATGGTGAGAACCGTGGCGATCCAGAGGTAGAATATTCCGACATTGTGCATGTTGACGTTTAAAAGGTAATGATCAATACCGAAGAACCAGTGGTAGTCGTAATGCAGGAGAAGACCTATGATTGCAACAAGCTGAAAGATAGTCTTGAATTTGCCCAAATCACTTGCCTGGATGACAATCCCTTCAGTAGATGCAATACCCCTCAAGCCGGTAATGATTATCTCTCGACCGAGAATCACCAACACCATCCAGGCTGGAACCCTGTTGAACGGGAGGATCATGATGAGCGCAGCCATAACGATCAGTTTATCCGCGATCGGATCAAGAAATTTCCCGAAGACGGTTTCAATCCCCATACGCCGCGCAAGGTAGCCGTCGAGCCAGTCGGTTACCGATGCTGCAGAAAAGAGGGCAGCAGCCCAGAAGCCGGATTCCTTTGAAGGCGACATGAGCAGAAATGCCAGCAGAGGGATGGCTGCAATCCTGAGCAGTGTCAGAATGTTTGGAATATTCAAGATGGGATTTGAATTACTTATTGCCATGCGAAGTGTCAGTTTCCTTTGTAGGATTTCCGGTAGCTGAGAACCTTGTCAACATAGTTGCGGGTCTCGGTAATCGGGGGGACTCCGCCATACCGGGAAACCTTGGTAAGCCCTGCATTGTAAGCAGCAAGGGCAAGAGTCTCATCGCCCTTGCATGTGTCCAGAAGAAATCGGAGATATTTGACTCCACCCTTTATATTCTGGGCTGGGTCAAAGGAATCGGAGACCTTGAGATGCTCGGCAGTCTTGGGCATCAGCTGCATAAGTCCCTGTGCGCCTTTCCGTGATAGAGCGTTGGGATTGTACCCTGATTCGGCATGAATCACCGCTTTTATCAGCGACCTGTCGACAGCATATTCAAGAGCATATCGGTTTATCAACGACTCGTACTCTTCAGGGTTACCGGCCAACCTGAAGGAGGTGCGGAGCTTCCGGTCCTTCCGGATGTCGCGCATAAATATCTTGAAGCGACCGTCCGTTGGGGAATCGGTGAAGTGTACAACCCCATCATTGTCCTCGTACTTATAAATGTCTGCTGCTGCTGAAACGACAAATGATATTCCAGCGAAAAGGAGCCATGGTACGATTCGAATCACAGATCCCTTTTTCATAGAATTGCTCCCTGCTCAGCGTCCATTAAATGTGCAGGCTGTGTCATTCTAGCCTCCGGAGTACCTGTATTCAAGTAAGAATTCGTCCAACTCCACACAAAGCGGCACAATCCCTTGACAAATATGCCCCACGGGAGAATAATCTGCGTCCGAAGCGGCATCAATACTTATCGGCCAAACGGGTGAAATATGAAACTCCAAAGCGATTTTCTTGTCATAGGAAGCGGCATAGCCGGCCTGTCTTTCGCGCTCAAGGCTGCCAGGCACGGTAGCGTTGCCATAGTCACCAAGAGAGAGGTGTCTGAATCTGCAACAAACTACGCCCAGGGAGGGATTGCTTCAGTCTTTTCCCAGGAGGACACCTTCTCTGCGCACATTGACGATACCCTTGTAGCAGGCGCCGGCATATGCCACGAGGATGTGGTGAAACTTGTGGTGGAGGAAGGACCACGCGTGATCCGCGAACTGATCGACTGGGGGGTGAACTTTACCACCAGCGGCGACTCCTATGATCTGACCCGCGAAGGAGGGCACAGCCAGCGGCGCATCCTCCATGCCGAAGATGTGACCGGTCGCGAGATCGAACGGGCCTTGGTGGCAGAAGCACGAAAGAACCCTAATATCAGGATATTAGAACACCACATAGCCATAGACCTTATCACCGACTCGAAGGTAACACACAAACGGACAAAACCAAACCGCTGTCTGGGTGCACATGTCCTGGAAATCGAGTCAGGGATTGTCAAGACATTCTCGGCCAAAATCACACTCCTTGCCTCAGGAGGGGCCGGCAAGGTCTACCTTTACACCTGCAATCCGGACGTTGCCACCGGCGATGGCGTGGCCATGGCCTACCGGGCCGGAGCCACCATTGCCAACATGGAATTCATGCAGTTCCACCCCACCACACTTTTCCACCCTCATGCCAAATCGTTTCTGATCTCAGAGGCAGTGCGTGGCGAGGGAGCGATCCTCCGCCGCAGTGATGGGACAGCCTTCATGGAGAAGTATCACCACTTGAAGGACCTGGCGCCTCGCGATATTGTGGCCCGTGCCATCGACAACGAGATGAAGGTTCACGGCGACGACTGCGTCTATCTGGATATTACCCATAAGGAACCGGAATACGTCAGGACGCGCTTTCCCAATATCTACCAGACATGCCTGGAATACGGACTGGACATGACTGTCCAGCCGCTCCCGGTAGTTCCCGCAGCCCACTATCTCTGCGGCGGTGTGGCGGTTAACCAGGATGCCGAGACCGACATCAGGCACCTCTATGCCATTGGAGAAGTTGCCTTCACAGGCCTGCATGGAGCGAACCGTCTTGCCAGCAACTCGCTGCTCGAGGCCGCAGTCTATGCAGGCCGCGCTTACCGTCATGCAAGTGAAACCCTTGCGAATATCAGCCACTCTGACCTCATTATCCCCGAATGGGACTACGGGACCGCAACAGACAGTGACGAAATGGTGGTTGTATCCCAGAACTGGGATGAAATCCGGCGTAGCATGTCGAACTTTGTGGGGATTGTCCGTTCAGACAAACGTCTGGCCAGGGCTCTCAACAGAATAAGGCTGATTCAGGAAGAGATCGACGACTACTACTGGGATTTCAAGGTCACTTCCGACCTTATCGAGCTCCGCAACATTGCGACTGTCGGCGAGCTGATAATCCTCTGCGCACAACAGCGCAAGGAGTCGCGCGGCCTTCACTACACCATTGACTATCCAGAACGTGACGACATCCGCTGGAATAAAGATACTTTTGTAAGAAAACAGTTTTAAGAGAAGATTCTATGACTATCGATGAAATACGCCAGGAAATCGACCGGCTCGACAGCGAACTTCTGAGCATCTTCAACCGACGGGCATTATTGGCATTGAAGATCGGCGAGATCAAGAAAGAAAGGGCATTGCCGGTTTACGACCCTTCGCGCGAGAAGCAGATATTCGAACGGATGAAACATGACAATCACGGTCCGCTTGATGACCAAGCCATAGTAAGGCTGTTCGAACGGGTTATTGACGAATCCAGAAGACTGGAAAGAATCATGACACGAGAAATGGAGATTTCATAATGCTCATAATCATGAAAAAGAGTGCTTCGGAAGAGGAAATGGTGACCATAAAGGAACAGCTCATTAACCAAAACTTCGACATCCATCAGTCGACCGGCGCAAATCGCACTATCATCGGTGTTATTGGCAACACAGAAAACCTGGATGCTGCTTCTTTGGAAAGGATGTCAGGTGTGCTTCAGGTAATTCGTATTGCAAAGGAAGAATAGTCCAATACGGGCAATTGTTACAGGCTTACATTCACTCTCTATCCAAGGAAGCCCTCCCCGTTATTTCCCCTCAGTATTGCATACCCATACAATGCTTTAAGATCAATGAATCCATTGGAGCATCCCAGCACTCTTAGATCCATGCACGCTCCTCATTAAGCTTACAATAACAGCTGCGTACGATTCTGCCATCGTCAACCATAAGTGGACCGCTGAAATAGCCGATATTTGAACAGCTCTCACCTTTAGAAGTGAACACCTGTAAATTATCAAATACCGGTATGCCCTATCCTGCTTTACGCAACATAATGTAAATTCAGGAGTATTTGAAACAGCTAAAATATATCTAGATTGGGTACGGGTATTGCTACAAGACAAACAATGATTCTATTTTATTGAGTTTTTTCAACAACATGAAACCTTTCGAGGCTAGATATGAGAGTCACAGGTCAGTCGCAGATGAATTCAGTCCTCTACATAGAAAACTCCCCTTCGGTTTTTGCTCGTACAGCAAAGATGCTCAGCAAGCTTGGGTATTTTCTTTACGTTGCTGAAAACGGACAAGAAGGGTTGAGAATTTATCATGAAGTAAAGCCGGATATCATCATAACAGGTCTGTCAATGCCGATAATGAACGGTCTGGAGTTAATAAAAGAGATCCGATCCAGTGATGAGAATACAGAGATTATTGTTACCATTGAAAAGAACGAAGTTGAGCTTCTGCTTAACACTTTTGATTTGAACATAAACCAATACCTGGCTAAACCATTTGAAATAGAGCAGCTTTCGGCAGCCCTTTGCAGATGCACAGCGAGGTTGGACAGAGCTAAATCGGCCAAGTTGCAGAAGGAAAACCATTCTCTTCTGATCAAGGCACTTGATCACTGTCCCAGCATGATAACCATCACCGACCGCAACGGAACCATTAAGTACGTAAATTCACAGGTCAATGTGGTAACTGGCAGATCAACTAACGAACTTGTCGGAAAGCATGTTACACGTCTGTTCAGCGGCTCTTCAGAGGCAGGTAAAAGTATCAACGATGCCTTATTGCAAGAGCAGGCATGGAAAGGCGAACTCGTTTTGCAGGACGGTAGCGGTTCAGCACTGATAGAGCAGGCAATTGTCTCGCCAGTGCATGGTCAGACTGGTGAACTGAAACACTTCATACTATATTCGGAGGATGTTACAAGACGAAAAGCAGCAGAAGAAGAGATTCGTAAGTTGAACTCCGAACTGGAGTACCGGGTCCTGAAAAGAACCGCACTCCTCGAAGCTACCAATCGTGAGTTGGATGAATTCTGTGACGCAATCTCCCATGAGCTTTGTGGACCTCTTTCGAGACTTCAGGGGTTGAGTAAAGCCTTATTCGAAGACCTGAATGACACGCTTAATGAAAGTGGCAGGGGGTATTTACAGAGGATCAACCAGACAAGCTTTCAATTAAAGCATATTATTGACGCGTTGCTAAGTCTGAGCCAACTGACACGTCGCGGCATATCAGTGCAAAATGTTAACCTAAGTGTTATCACCACATCGATTGCCCAAGGGCTTTCAACTTCAGATCCAGAACGAAAGGCGAGATTTTTTGTGGCTCCGGATATTATTGTTAAGGGAGATAATGTATTACTTAAACTGGTAATGGAAAACCTGCTGCTGTACGCATGGAAAAGTACTGAAGGCCACATTCCTGCACAGATTGAATTTGGGATCGCTCGGTCCAATGGCAAGGCTGTTTATTTCGTGAGAGACAACGGTTGTGGATTCGATATGAAGTACTCAAACAAACTCTTTAAACTATTCAACAGAATACAGAGCAATCACAACAAATCCACAATTTCTAGTGGTACAGAATTGGCAACGGCACAAAGGGTTATCCAGCGTCATGGCGGCAGAATTTGGGCTGAAGGTGAACTGGAAAAAGGGTCAACATTCTATTTCACACTTTGAACCCACGGTATTCACACCGCATTACTTGACATCCTCGTTCCTGATCCCGCCTCGCAGCAATGAGGTTCTGATTACATGACTCCCTTTATTCTGATCCGCCCAAAAGAGTCCCATAGGTCACACATAGGTCACAAGAAAATCCCTGAATCGATAAAGAAAAACCCCCGATCTCTCAGGGGCTTTCCAGGTAAGCCTATTAAGGTGAGGCTAAAAATTTTACGTGCGTCCAATATTCATTATAACGGGTTAAATTCCCACAATGAATCGTGGATCCATACTACTACTTCTTTTTCACAACAGCTTTAGCCTTCGGAGCAGCCTTGACAGGTTTCGCTGTCAAATCCTTGAGCGCTTTCCCTGGCGTAAATTTACCATTTGTTTTGGCCGCAATCTTGATTTCCTTACCAGTAGCCGGGTTGCGGCCAGTCCGAGCTGCACGCGAAACCGCACCGAACGTTCCGAACCCTATCAGAGTGACCTTTTCACCGGCCTTGATAGCTGCCGTTGTCTCCGACATAAAACTGTTGAGTGCTTTCTCCGCTTGCACTTTTGTGAGTCCTGCCCCTGTTGCAATCTTGTCAATAAGTTCTGATTTATTCATAAGTCCTCCATTATTGAGATGAAACTCTTTATATCGCATAAAATACTGATTGTCCAGAACAGCAGAGCATTATTAATCTCGGTCAACTCAAACTCTGCGGGTTAAATTGGCCCTCACATCAGTTGATGGTAAAGGAATAACAAACGAGCCGACCATCTGGCCGCCATTTCACCATAAAAACAACATTATACTGGCCATGAAGTATTGCAACTTATCCCACTGATAAGTTTTTATGGCAGAGATATCGTAACCAGGGCCATAAAGATCTAGCCGCCTGCCTGCAACCAGTCAGCACCTTCAGCAAACTACCCCGGCATAGTCCAGTTACCTTGGATCCTGTCGTTACAATAGGGACAGCGACCCGACTTGACCCGCATCTCCTGTACTGAGAAACCGACCCGCTTCACAGCAGCAGGGTATGGTCACCCGGCACAGCAAGGGAGTAAGGTAGGACCTCTTTCACTGCACCGAATACGCTTGCAAGCAAATCGGTCAGCGGAGGGGTTAGGTAGGTCTCCGAGCCTGGTAGCACAATTGCCATGATCCCGTCATCGGCCAGAAGCCTCAAAATGAGGCGATAGAACTCCACGCTGTAGAATCGGCTTGCCCCCAAGGTGGCAGGCGGTGCTAGGGAGACCAGCACAACGTCGTAGCGCTCGTGTGAACTGGCCAGCCACTTCCGCCGGGGGTCCTCCCTGATCAAACTCAAGCGGGGGTCATTGAACCCGAGAAGAGAGTCAGCCTCTGGGATCAAATTCATGGCATCCAACAAGCCGGGATCAAATTACAAACAGGCAAGGGGGAAGAGAATACCCCATGCAGAAATGCGGGGAGTGAGAGAAGCAGAAGTGAGGCAACCAGTACCTGACCCGGTGAAAGACTCACATCGGTGGGGAGTCCGCACAGTGTACGATAGGCTTGAATTGCGATAGGTGTCAGGGGAAGCAGCGGAGCCAGCAGAAGGGCACCAGCCAGGGTGAAGCTGGTACAGGTGCCGAAGCAATTGTTCAGGCGATCGCCACAGGCCGCCCCAAAGGCAGAGGCCAGCAGCCAAACCAAGAGCATAATCCCAATGGTGAATTCATTGACGGAAAAGATATTCAACAACTCGCGGAAGAAAAAAGTCTGGGAGACGACAACCGAGGAACCGAGCCAAAAGAGAAACAGCATTCCTGCTTGGCGTCGGGAGAGCATGGCCTTACTTGATTACCTCTGCAGTGAATACCGACAGGCGAGCACCTTTCCACCCGTCCTGAGGCAATCCAGCCTTAAGTGCCAACTGGGACAGGTAGGTTGACAGGTGCCATTTTTGCTCCACCGGCACCTGTGGGAGAAATACGCTGGAATAGCCTCCTTTTTCGAGGTAGAGCCCGTCTCTACCGATCACAATATCTTTAACATCGGCAGGGATTCAAGTGGAGAGAGGATTGTCACCTACAATAAGGTGACTGACATCACGGCAATGCCTGCAAAGGAAATGGTATGGTGACAATAATTGAATAGCGACGGATATCGACAATACTAAACCGCCCGTGAGGGTGGGACGGAAAGCCCAAGGGTCTTACTGAGACAGCCGGGCCGCCGAAATATCAACATGATATGGGCGACCCGGTTTTTTTCTGTGACAACAGCAACAAGCAGCAGTGGAGGAAAGTATGTCAAAACATAGCGCATCACCTCGTTTGTTGTTGAATGCGGCGATATTTGTTGCGGCTTCTCTGCTCATTGCTCCCCTGCCCGCCATTGCCGAAACCATGACCCTAACGCAGACCGCCGATCAGAACCAGCTTGTTCAATCCTCTTCCCAAGTCACTTCTCTCAAAAAGGTCCGTCTAGCATTGGACAATGACGGCAACGTCATGGTTCACTTCGGCGGGGTATCAGTCACTTTTATCTACGAAGCGAGCGGCAGTCCACAGGAAAACCGGACTCAATCGGGCAACTCTGCCTCTCGCCAGGAAGTCGCCTGCCTCGGAGGTCTCAGCATCAAACTCGGCGTCACTTTTTGAAGCAATACTTATAAGTGGACCTAGTTACAACCCCCTTTTGCTCCATCATCTCACTGGTATTCACCCTTTTTTAGGTGACGTGGCTTTCTGAAAACCAGACCAACAAGATCACTTCAAGAATTCAAGATCGTTGGTTGCTGTGACACCATGAGTGTTTTGTCTGCCCGATTCATGCCCTTGATCTGGGATTCTCTCTTGGCGGCAGATGAGCGACTGTGGTCATTTTCGAGATACACCACCTGTAACGGCTGCCGTCCACGGAAATACTTGGCCCCCCTCCCCTCAAAATGTTCGCGGAACCGTCTTTTAATATCAGTAGTGATCCCCGTATAAAGAGAGTTGTCAGAACAGAGGATGATATAGACTTTCCATTTCATTGCAATTTCACCAGCGACCCTAGCAGCCAGTCTGGTCAGCCTCCAAGCCTATTAGTTCTGTACCTTTCTCAATAACTCAAGCTGTGCTTTCACGCCAACGACAGGTTCTAAACCAGTTATGGCCAAAAGTGGAAAGACCGCCTCTTCACCGTCGCAGCGTGGAAAGGACTCCGCCGAGAAATGGTGAATCAGTTTCATGGTTCTCAATGCATCAAACCATTCGTGAAATGCCGCAAGCAAACTTTCTTTAGTTCTTTTCCCCCGAGCAATCCGTTCCCAAGACGCAATGAACCCCTCTCGGTTAAGAAACTGCGAGAGAATGGGTGAAATACGCTCAGCAGAAGTATTTATGGTTTCTCCAGGCTCTCCTATGCACCCCGTGGCCAGGGAGAGCCACTCTCGGAGGAGGAGAAAACAGTCGTGCCGGTAAAACGTAATCGCATCCTCATCACCAGCCAGTGCCTTTGAGACGCTTCGCCCCGTACCGAAGGGGACCCTGTGGGATGCCCGTGGTGAGGGATATACGGTTGTCCCATTGACCGTATCAACGCCGACGGTCTTTTTCAGCTGCTGCAGAAAGTAAAAATCCTCTCCGGCACGGCGGACATTCATCCCCCCGCAGCGGAGATAGGCACTCCCCGTACAGGCCATGGCACTGCCGACGGTATGAAAGGCATAGGGGGATCCAGCATACGAAAGGCCTAGCACGTACGTGCGGAGAAAAAGCTCATACCGGTCGATAATAGCCTGCCCGGCAAGCGTCCGGGCCTCTTGATGGCAAAAAGGGATGACAGCGCCGCCAGCGGTTGATCTCCCGAAATGCCCGACTATTGCCGGCAGATAGTACTGCCCCACCAAAGTATCGGCGTCAAGGGACACAAGAATTGGTCCTGCACCGCTCCAGGCAAGGTGAGGCATGGCCAGGTCAAAGCCGATCTTCCGCGCCATCCCAACCCCACCATCGCGAACAGGTAGCTCCAGTCCCGTGGAAGCGGCATCGACCCACGTCACATGCATCGGCCATCTATCCGCGAGGCCAGGGAGCATCTCCAGGGTTGCCACGTTGTCAGCCTTATCGTAAGGATCCGCATCCTCACGATGGTTGACCACCACCACTACGAGAAACTGCCGGAGAAGTTCAGGGGGGGCGTTTGCCAGCGATTCCAGGGTTGCTGAAAGATTGTCGCTCTCTGCCAGGGAAGGGATGACCACCACACCGAAGAACCCGGAACCGTTGACCCCTGAGATGGACCAGGGAGGACCAATGGCACGCCGTTCGAGATATGTTTCCCGTCGCCGATTATCAGGCATGGTGGACAAAGTGTGATCTTTCCATTATCTCCATGGCCTGACCAAACGGATCCCCATCCCCGTCTAGCCAGTGAATGACCGCTCCGTTTCGTTCCATCCGACGGAACCATGTACCCTGGCGTTTTGCAAAGTCGTGAATGGCGCTGCCCAGCTTCTGAAACAGGTCGTTACGGTTCATCTCTCCCCGCAGATACCGGGCTATGAAGCGATACTCAAGCCCGAAATAATCCAGTCGTTCCCACGGGATGCCCAAAGCATGGAGCTTCTGAACCTCCTCTATCATACCCCCCGCCATCCGCTCCTTCAGACGGTCGGTTATTCGCTTCTTGAGAGTTGTCCGCTCCCATCTCATTCCGAAAATTAACGATCTGATCTCCGGCAGCGGTTCAGGCTCATGTATCATCTCATACTCTGCGATCTCGATGGCCCGGATCAGTCGCTCCCTGTCTAGCATGTCGGTTGTATTATGGGTCGAGGATGCCACGCACAACAACCTTTCCCTGAGGGGATCAATGGAGAAACCGGCAAGCTCGCCGCGCAGAGAGGGGTTTACAGGCGCTTCAACGAGCTGGTATCCTTTGAGAATCGACTCAATGTATAACCCTGTCCCGCCGACCAGAATCGGCATCTTCCTTCTGCCCTGGATATTTTCAATAGCTTTCAGACATTCACGCTGAAAATGAAACAGGCTAAACTCTTCAGAGGGATCACGAATGTCGATGAGATGATACGGCACTTCCCTGTACTCTGACAGGTCCTTCCCCGAGCCGATATCCATACCGCGGAATATCTGCCGGGAATCGGCCGAGATGATCTCCCCCCCAGTCTGCCGTGCGAGTCGGACGCCGAGCATCGTCTTTCCTGAAGCTGTAGGGCCGAGGACAACAACAAGGTTTATTGGATACTCCATAATTATTCCGTTAATTTCTTTCATAACTCAACTCGGTACTTGATCAGCAGGTAAAAGCAACCAACGCCACCAGCGCCCATGAGCAGGTCTCGTACCCAGGGGATTGGCAAATCGAGCATGGAGTAGGCTATAGGATCGAGTAAAGCCGTGGTCAATAAAACTACCGCGCCCCATGAAAGCAGTTTATTCACTAAGTTCGTCCTTTACTGAGTAATAATTGGTACTTTTCCCCAATATACCATACCCGAAAAATGGCCATGTCATCATTGTCATCATTGTCATCATCGGCAACCTGAACCGAATATGACGTCAGCTTGCTGTTCAGTGCCTTATCCCTGGCATCAATCCTTGTCTCAGTTAAAGAAAGTGGTACAGGTCTCAAACATATGTCGTTAGCTCGCCAGATTCTTCTGCTTCCAGTACTCGCACTCGAAAACCCAGTACTCCTGCATGAAGTTAACGAGACCGGACATCCTCGCCCTGAAAGCGGAATGGAACTGCTCTTGCACAGGAAACCGTCGTTTCTCCGCAATGCACTGGCAGAGCTCCCGGCCCAGGGCACGGGCCTTGTCATACAGGTTCGCCTCATCGGGAAAGGCTCTGATTCCGGCCATGGGGGAGCCGATTCCTCCGACCGAGTTCGCCCCGAGAGTGTTAACGAAGCGTTCCATGTAGGTGATAACTTCCTCATCCTCACCGCCGCCAGAGGTCTCGACCACGGCTGCATACTTGCCCTCCATGGCCATACAGTGGATCAGGCCGTTGCAACGGTCAAACAGTGCTTTCATCTGTGCCGTGACGCTGAAGATGTAGTTCGGGCTTGCCAGGATGAAACCGTCACAGGCAAGGAACTTATCCTTGATGCTCTCGTAGTCGTCCTTTATGTTGCAAATGCCGGTACTGTGGCAGATGTCACAGGCTACACATGGCTGGACATTCATGGTTTTCAGGGAGAAGGTTTCAGTTTCAGCTCCGGCTTCCTCCACTCCTGCCAGCACCTCTTCCAGCAGTCGCCCAGTATTCCCCTGCATCCCCCGGGGACTGGCGATTATTGCGAATATCTTCATAAATCCCTCCCTGTGACTGGTTATCTGTTCGGTACAAAATTGCAGGTATTCCTTGTCAGGTCGAATGCTACCTTGGCTTTTCTCTCCTTCAACTCTGCCGTACAAGCTTATATTCTGGAAGTCAAAAGGAACAGCTAGAATCGATTCAGCTCTCCCGGCGGCAGGTCGTCAATGCTGCGCTCTCGAACTTCCCGTACAAACTGTTTTTCTTGGGCCTTTTCCACAACAAGTGCCCTGAATGTCGTTTCTCCCAGAATCATCGCTTTTCGCCATATTGACACCTTCTATGTTGCAGCTTCGGCGCTTTTGAAGGCGGTAAACAGAATGCGGCGGAACGTATAGTAGACAGGATCTGTCGGCCAAAGGAGGCGGAGATTCTCCTTATAGCGGTCCAGGAACTCCTCGTGAAGCTCTTTGGGCAGTCGTTCGAAGTAAGGAACCAGAGTAGTGCCAGAGGTCCATTCGGCTATGGCGGCGGAATCGGGCATTAAGGTGGGGTAGACCTTTTCCAATACTGTGATCTCCTTGCCGCCAGAGCGGTAGAGGATCTCGGCATAGGTGTCTATCTCCAGTACCGGCGAGGTGCGATGCCAGCCATGTAGAGCCGAGTGAAATGGCTCTTCCTGGAATGTTTCGATAATGGCCAGATGGGCTGGGTGGTTGTGGTTGGCAGGGGTCTGTACCACCAATTGACCGCCAGGCCGGACCAGAGAAAAAAGGCGAGGAATGAGGGAGAAGTGGTCTTCCACCCAATGGATGGCGGCGTGAGAAAACACCAGGTCCCACTGACCGGAGATGGTTTCTATGGAGCCCAGTGCAAAATCAAGATTGGGAGATCTTTGCTGACGGGCCTTTTCCAGCATGGTAGTTGAACTGTCGAGACCGAGGACTGTGGATCCAGGCAATCGGTCTGCAAGGTGCCGGCTCAGTTCACCGGTGCCGCACCCTAGATCGACAATAGTCAGCCCTTTGCGGATCTTAATAAGGGCGAACAGGTCTTCGAAAGGGGCAAACCGTGCTTCCTTAAATTTATGGTACTGTTCCGGGTCCCAAGGCATTCTCTACCTCCCGTTGGTAATGGCCGTCAATCTTTGATAAAAAGCGTTTTATTTTGCTTAATTCAAGAATCTAATGCCTTCAACCTCATCTTCAGCATAAATTCAGGAACTTTTTTATTCGATATCTTACTCAATTGTTGCATTAATCCAAACGGAACATCCTGAAGTCCATAATTGGATTTCATGTCTTCTATCATTCGGATCCACAAGTGAGCAGTCATCTCAGCATCAACTAATGCTCTATGATGAACACCATCGGTTTTAAGGTTCTTGTATCGCACGAGGGTTTCAAGTTTGTGATTGGGAGCTTCAGGATACAATCTTCTGGCAGTCAACATGGAACACGCAAATTCATTCTTTCGTTTGTGGCTGATACGAGCAAGTTCGGCATCAAGGAATCTTGAATCAAAGGATGCGTTATGAGCAACCAGATGGTGTTGGGCGATAAAAGTCTTCAGTTTAAGGATTACCTCCTTGATGGTTGGCGCAGTGGACAACATCCTGTTCGTGATTCCAGTATAATCTTCGATGAAGCTGGATATCCGCATTTCCGGATTCATCAAACTTTGGAACCTGTCCATAATTTGATAGTTGGAAATCAGTACAGCACCCACCTCAATTGTCCTGTCTCCATATCCGGGCGAAAGACCAGTAGTTTCAAAGTCTATGACAACGGTGGTGTAGTTTCCCATAATGAGCCCCTGTTGGAAGATCTCGCCTGATTTATTCTTCGATAATCGGCTGAATCGTTAAACTGGGTGACAGGCAGGATCTCGATCAGTCATTTGCCGGCCGTACTATGAGGTTGAGGATGACAATTCTTCATGGTTTAGTGCCGTTACGGAATCTCCGTGCTATCGGATTATCTTCTTAATGCAAAGGCTCGTCACCGTTGTAGCTTTCTTGGGAGTATCCCGGATGGGATCTCCCCCACAGACCTCTCATGATAGCTTCTGCGGCATCATGCCTGAGTGACGATGACCTCTCCCGCAAACAAGCAGCAGATCTCTGTTATCTAGAAGGGAGCGTTACAGGTTTTTATCACCCAGATCGAGATGAAACCGGTGCATGAAACGGTGATAGACCGGAGCAAAGAGTACACCACAAAAAGTCAGGAAAGACACCCCACTAAAAATGGCGTAGAAGGATGCAAAAAGCTTGGCCGTATCGGTTTCGAGTGTGTCAACCGGTCCCATTCCGGTCAGGATCATCGAGGCGTTCAGAAACGCATCGACCCAGCTCAGATTCGCTGTCATGTGATAGCCAATGATACCAATTCCCAATGAAAATGCCAGGAACAGGCATCCAAACAGCCAATACCCCCCCAAACGAATGATGAAGTCACGTCTGGGAAGCAATTGTGACGATTTATGTTCAAGCTTGATCCGATTCATGTTTGGAATTCACCCTTTTCCGATCAGTCGCACGAAATACAAGATCCCAATTACTGACCCTTTCATGCCGATCAGATCCTTTCGAAGTCAGCTCAGCTCAATTGTCTAGATCTTCACCCACATATTCGGTGATCAGCAGCCGTGGCGTGAAATACTGCCCGGCACCGCTCTTGGTGTCCTGGGCGTTCTTCTCCAGCAGACCCTCGTAGGCATCCCCCTTCACATCGGCGCTCATGATCGACCAGTTTTCCTTGTCTAAAAGGTCCACCAGCAGGCGGCGCAGCTTGGCCGGATCCTGGAACTTGTTCTGGGCCCGGCCGAAGATTAGCCCCAAAAGCCCCTTTTCCTGCCCAAGTTTCTCCAAGGTGTGGCGGTAATGGTCGAACAGATCGTCGCCGTCCTTCTTCAGCAGGCTCGGCCAGTCGTAGCCTGCCGGAACCGGGCTTGTCTGGCTGGAGGGTTTCTTGGTCCGCTCGTCGGCCATCTTGAGGAAGAGAAGAAAGGATGAGCTGCTCAACGTAGTCGCCGTAGCTCATCCCGTCGTCACGGAGGACGTTGCAGTAGTTCCAGAGTTTTTGGACAATTGCGGCTGGAGTCATTTATGGTCTCTCATCATTTTGATAGTGCTTATTTTTGTGTTGATGTTTAGCATAATATAAGTATCATTATTTGTGCACTATACTCACGGAGGTTAGTCATGTCACGCGCAACAGTTACCCTTCCCCAGGACCTGCTGACAGAATTAGTGGCTCTGGTAGGGGCCAGAAGCAAGACCGAAGCTGTCCTTACCGCCGTCAAGGACGAGATCCGCCTGCGCAAGCTGGCCCGCATCAAGGCGATGGTCGGGAAAATGGAGTTTATTGCCACCGCCGATGAACTACGTCATGGAGACCGTCGCCTTGGCTAGGGTACTGATCGACACCTCGGTCTGGATCGAGTTTTTCCGCGGGCGAAAACCGTATCACGGTATCGTCACGAAGCTTATCGACGACGAGCAGGTCGTCTGCTGCGGCATCATCCTAGCAGAACTGATGCAGGGAGCAAAGTCAGACAAGGAACTTGCCATTCTCGATGATTTTCTCAAGGTTTTCACTTTCATCCCCGAAACAGCCGAATTATGGGCTAGCGCCGGTAAATTGTCAGGTAAGCTGCGGCGCAAAGGTATCACCGTCGGTCTGTCCGACTGCTTCATTGCTACTGCCGCCGCTTCGGTCAATGTTCAGGTGGCTACCCTGGACAGCCACTTCGAACTGCTCGGCAAACCGGCCGGGATTGCCCTCTACCCCGTTGGTTAAAGTCAGGCCAGTGGCACACTAGACTGGGGGTCTAGTGGTCGCTAACCGTCGGGCTCATAACCCGAATGGTAGACGCAAGGGACTTAAAATATTTTTCATCTATATATGCTCTTCCACTGCTGTCCGGTTAATAGTTGAATAAGTTCATTTGGTTGCATTCGGGAGTGTCGATATTTCGCTTAAGAGCCTCCGCAACCAGTGATGAAATGGGCT
>JAYSLX010000116.1:0-8818 GCA_043725245.1 Geobacteraceae bacterium
CAACCCAATAATATCAGACGGTTACCTTTGAAGCTCGACTTTTATACTGTTAAACCAACTTTATTCAACTTTTTGCATACACTTTTGCAAGAGGCTCAACCTTTTACACATTAAATCAGATAGTCAGTCTTAAATATCTACTACTAAGCAGTCCTGCATCTCAGGACTCAATTGGAAGATGACCTCTCTCCCAGCACACAGCATATTCTATTTGTTTGTGAGATAGCTATACTTCAGAACCTCCTTCACTAGTAGTTGATGCTTGATTTTATATAAGCATAAATTGGTCCAACTAATACACGATAACTGTAACTGTTTGTTATGGAATGCGAATACAATACGGCGTATACATCTCTGTATAAATAATTTGAATAAACTAATCGCTAATTAGCAGTAGAGCTGGCCATAACAAGAACATCTGTGTATAAAGAAACAACAGCAGCGTTTCAGCAGAGGATATCCATAACTACTCGCACAAGGGTATATACATGCCAGAACAACTACCGCAAGAGCAAACGATAACAATCGAAGGATTGGTCGTCTCACACAGTTACGAGATGCTTGCATTGATTACGGTCCTTGAGAAGAAAGGCATACTGAAGAGAGAAGAGATCATTGCTGTCATCAAGGAACTGAAAGATTCAAAATAATGCTGCGAGCCCCTTTCCACACTACTGTAACGGAGAGCGGCTGCCAAGCACTTATCCAACGCTATCCCTACCCGACCTCAACTTTTCGTATTCCATCAAGTCTCCATGCCGGCGATATGACAAACGATCCCTTCTCCTCATTGTCCAGCACGCTCCCGTAGGTCACGGTAAAGCTTCCGAACCGATCATTCACTTCGTCCATGGCCAACGTTGCTGACACCTTCTGCCGTTCATCTTCGAACAGAGACAGTTGCTCCCGCTGGTAGCAGAGGTTTGTGATCCGCACACCCAGGAGCCGGATCGGTTGGGTGATCTCCAGGCTGTCCAAGATACTGACCACCTCCCGGAAGATCTCCTCACTCTGGTTGGTATTTTCCTTTCGGGTCTGCTGCTTACCAATCATGGAGAAATCCGCAAACCGCACAGCCAGATGCACGGTCTTGCCGGCCACGCCGTAGCGCCGCGCCCGGCGCCCCACCATTTCGGACAGCTGCAGCAGGTACCTCAGAATATCCTGCCGGTTGCTGATGTCGCTATCCAGGGTCATGCTGTGGCCGACGCTCTTCACCTCCTGACCGGCCTCAACAGGGACCACCGGGCTGTTGTCGATCCCTTGCCCCATCTGGTGCAGCCGCTCTCCTATGATCCCGAACTTCCTGGTAAGCCGCTCCACTGGGTAGCGCCACAACTCTCCACAGGTGCGGATATTCATCAGCAGCAGATGCCGCTCCATCTTTCTGCCGATACCGCACAGCTCCTGCGCCGGCATGGACTCAAGGATGCTGGAGACATCCCCTCGCTGGATAACGGTCAGCCCGTCCGGTTTCTTCATTTCACTGGCAAGCTTGGCCAGCAGCTTGTTTGGGGCAATCCCAATAGAGCATGTAATCCCGAAGCGATGCTTGATGCGGGCCTTCAGCAGGTAGGCAATATTTTCAGCTGATCCGAAGAGGGAGAGGGAGCGGGTAACATCCAGCCAGGCCTCGTCGATGGAGAAGACCTCGACCAGCGGGGTGTAGTCCAGCATCATCTTCATGATCTCGCTGGAAGTATGGGTATACTTGCGGTTGTCGCCGACAACAAAGATGACCTGCGGGCATGCCTGCTTCGCCTGCCAGGTGTTCATGCCGGTCTTGACCCCGAAGGCGCGAGCCTCATACGATGCGGTGGTGACTACGGTACGCCCCCGACCTATGACCGCGATCGGCTTACCCCGCAGTGCAGGGTTACTCTGCTGTTCCACCGAGGCGAAGAAGGCGTTCATGTCAATGTGCATGACGATCCGGTCTGCCACGGTCAATTACCCTCTAATCCGGCCAGTTCCCAGGTCTGCTCCAGAGTGTCGTAAGTCAACTCATATACCGGAAGAGGGCCGCTGATCTGTAGGTGTGCGGCAATCTCCCTCAGCGTTGGCGGGTAGCCATTATTATCCAGATGGGAAGTGATGAATTGAAGCACCTGACGCTGGCGGGGGGTGAGCTCACTATGGGATTGCAGTCTATTGGTAGTCATAAGACTACCATAACCAAATGTATGGGTTTATGTCAAGATGGCAGGATTGGTATTCAGTGAATTGGTGGTAGCAACATACGGCTAACAATCTGTCTCTGTGGGATTTTGCGATAACAGATGGGGATTAATTTCTAGTATCACACAACATTAACAACGATACCCATTCATCATGCCCTCTTCTCATAATGCTCGCATGGCTTCCCTGAACAGGTTCTAGGTGGAGCGGCAATGGTATAAATTGCACAACGTCCATTTATATTTGACGTGCAGTCGGTAAACGAACAGACAAACCACGCCTGGTCATCAGGGCCAAGCAGCTTATCAAGGGTTTTAACTAAATCATCTTTCTGCGCCGCTTCCAGCATTACACGAATATTTTTCACAATAATTACCTCTTAAATCATTGCAGGGGGACTCACACTTCACCAGAACACAAATAATATTGTATTAATACACCGCTAACACTGCTTATTCAACAACAATATCAGGATGTTAAAAAACAGATCAGTGAGCAATGATATTATCGGGCAGGATGCTGCGCAAGCACACGTTTGATCCGTTCGGAGGTGACCGGATGAGTGGAGAGGAGATCCATGGGAGACCATGAGCTTGAATCGCCTTTCTCTCCGGCCTTCTTGTCGTGCTCTGCCTGAAGCCGTGCAAGTGTATCAGCGTAGACCCTTGGTTGAATCCCGGCCTTGACAAGATAGTCGACTGCAGCGCCATCGGCCTCGTTTTCAAACTCGCGAGAGTAGCCGGCATTTATGAGAGCTGTGGGAATTGTTGCCGAAAGTGATGTGATAGAGGTGATGTCCCCTGTTACGGCTGCAATGAGAAGACCTGTTCCGGTACTCTGCAGGACGTGGCGCAGGGCATGTCTGGAGCGGACGTGTCCAGCCTCGTGTGCAAGTACTCCGGCCAACTCCTCGTCGTTCTTGACAAACTCGACCATCGCATCGGTAACGATGATCGTCCCGCCTGGAAGGGCAAAGGCGTTGGCGCCTGTCTGCTCACTGTCACGAAACTCGATGTGATACTCTTTTGCCGCGGGCAGGGACTCCTTCATCCTGCCAAACAGAGCCGTTAAACTGCTGCGCCTGGCTTCCGGAAGCTTGGACGGCTTCATCATATACCTGTCGAGAATAGCCAGCGACTCCTTGCCAAGAGCGACTTCCGAGGCAGGAGGGACAGTATATGCCACATGCCGGGCAATAGCCGGGGCCGCATATCTGATGAAACCCATAATAACCACGACCGTAAGCAGAAGCGCAAGCAGGGTCAGTGGGATGCTTCGCTCCCAACGTTGGAGCAGACGCTGGAGGTTTCCTGAACCATCCCCGCCAAGGAGCTGGTCAAGCGAAGAGTCGTCGATTATCTCGCAAAGGGCCGAATTCGGGAAGCGGATGGAGCGTCGTGCGTCGCCAACTCTTGGAGATATGCGAATGGAGGCAATGGGGTAACTTATATCCACCCCCTCCCCCCGAAGTATAAGCGTTGACCCGTCGCGCACCAGTTCGACCTTGTGCCGGGCAGAGCTTCTTCCATCGTAATAGTAAGCTCGAACAGGTTTCATAAGCCAATATCTATCCCGAACATATCACCTATCTCCTCACCGGCAGGGCCAATCCCCGTATGCCCCCAGCCGAGAAAACCTTCCATGTCGTCGCACAGATTAAGTGTCAGTTTTCCGAAACGATAGCGGGTGATCCTGATTGATGCCCAGGGTATCAGAAGCCCAAATGAGAAGAGAATCGCTACGCCACTGGAGATATAGAGCCAGGCCATGTCCCGGACCCTGAGGGTGCTCGCAAAGCGGCTGTTTTTGATCCGGGTTGCATTCCAGGTGAGGTTTGCCAGAGCTGTCTGGACGTAGACAGTAAAGTACAGGTAGATGAGATTTAGGCCAACCAGAGTAATAATCAGCATGGCGACGACACCCTTTTGGATTGTCTTCATGTCTGTTGCGTTGCCACTCAGCAAGAGCGGTGAAAACTCGCGGGCAGTTGCCGAGAGAAAATAGGTAGCTGCCAAGAACCCAACAAGCAGAACAATAAACCAGCCTGTCGCCTTGAGGAAAATCAGGTAAAACTCTTTTACCTTTGCGTCGAATGTGCAGCGGGTCCTGCCGTAGCCGCTGTTCTCCGTGAAGAACTTCTTCTGTCGATAGATGATGTAGGGGAATATAAGGCCCAACGTGAACGGCAGGAGGAATGGAAGCCCGGCAAAAACAACGTATGCCTCGCGGTAATCAGGGTTGAAGGTGAAGCGAATGTTGCGGTGCTCGGAGTTTCGCAGGTTAAAGAGACGGGAGCGGACGATCAGCCACGGCATGCCTATGAAAAAGAGTCCGCCGAGGATGCTGCTAAGCACCGGGCTGACCTTGCTGCCAATCGAATAGAGCAGGAAGAAAGCAGCAGCGATGATCCACCCCCTGAACAGCACCTTTGGTTCGGCAAGATAGTCGAAGGCAGCGTTATTGAGGAAGGTGTTG
This sequence comes from Geobacteraceae bacterium, assembly GCA_043725245.1. Taxonomy (GTDB): domain Bacteria; phylum Desulfobacterota; class Desulfuromonadia; order Geobacterales; family DSM-12255; genus Geoanaerobacter. The sequence continues at coordinate 4,654 of JAYSLX010000116.1, forward strand.
CCGTAAAAGTAGCGGCGCTTGCGTACCTTGGCCCAGGCAGAATAGATGCCTATGGTGAGAATCTTAAGCAGGGTATTGACGATCCAGATACCGAAGTAGTCACGACCTGTACCGGTGAAGGAGAACCCGAGGTTGCGAGGACGGGGCTTTTCTGAAGCATGAGACTTTGGATGAATCTCCGACGGATCAAAGGGGAGTGGGAGTTTTGGTGGGGCATTAAGATCAGGCTCAGGGAAAGAAAGCGTAGCAGGAGGAACCAAGGGCTTGATTGCCTCGCTCAGCATGAACTTCTGGCGGCATTTCGGACAGGTTCCACCGGTTGCTCCCGGTGGTATTGCCGACTCGTCGATTTCACGGGAAAAATTGCAGCGCGGGCAGGCAATGGTTATGCGAAGCATCGGTCATCCCCTTGTTACGGAATCGGAATCTCAGCAGAATCGAGCGCAGACGATATCATCCGAACTGTTTGTATTTGAGGTTTTCAGTACAACTCACGCCACCCCCGCCAGTTCCAGCCTCCCGCCCCAGCGCCTTGCAAGCTCTCCCTTCAGCCCCACGTGCTCTGGGAGCTTGAGGTCAGGGTCCTGCTCAACCAGGGCAAAAGCCTCCTTGCGTGCCTCTTCCAGAATCCGGCTGTCGCGCAGGATGTTGGCGACGCGGAAGTCGGGTAGGCCTGCCTGACGGGTGCCGAGAAAATCGCCCGGCCCACGGATCTCAAGATCTGCCTCGGCAATTCTGAAACCGTCAGTGGTCGATTCCATCACCCGAAGCCTCTTTTCTCCGTCTTCCGAGAGTTTTCCCGAGGTGAGCAGGAAACAGCGCGATGTGTCGTTCCCCCTCCCTACCCTGCCCCGCAACTGGTGCAACTGTGAAAGCCCGAAGCGTTCGGCGTGCTCGATAACCATCACCGTGGCGTTGGGTACGTCGATTCCAACTTCGATGACCGTTGTTGCGACCAGTATATCGGTTTCACACGCTTTGAAGGAGCGCATTACCGTCTCCTTTTCCTCCGGTTTCATCCTGCCGTGCAAAAGAGCTACCCGGAACTCCGGGAAGATATCCTTCTGCAGGTGCTCTGCCATCTGCGAGGCTGCCTTCAACTCCGACTTCTCAGATTCCTCCACAAGCGGATAGATGAGATACGCCTGACGCCCTTTACGGACTTCGTCACGGATGGCGGCATAGACCTGGGGCCGCCTGGACTCGAAGCATACGCGGGTCTCCACCGGAGTCCGTCCTGGAGGGAGCTCGTCGATGACTGATAGCGAAAGGTCGCCGAAGACAGTCATGGCAAGGGTCCGTGGGATCGGAGTGGCTGTCATCACCAGAATATCGGGGCTTGACCCCTTGCGCTTCAGTATGCCTCTTTGCAGGACGCCAAATCGGTGCTGCTCGTCGACAATGCCCAGGCCGAGGCGGTTGAACTCTACCTTTTCCTGGATAACAGAGTGGGTTCCGATCACGATCTGCGCAGAGCCGTCCGCTATGGCGGCAAGAGCAGCATTTCTTGCCTTTCCCTTGAACGAAGAGGTGAGGAGCAGCACCGACACACCTAGCTCTTCGCACCAGCGGTGGATATTCAGAAAGTGCTGCTCGGCAAGTATCTCGGTTGGGGCCATTATCGCCACCTGATAACCGTTCTCCACAGCTACTAGGGCTGCCATTAGAGCCACCAGTGTCTTGCCGCTCCCCACATCCCCCTGCACCAGCCTGTGCATAGGGTGCGGCGCTATCATATCCTCTTTTATCTCCGTGAGTACGCGGCGCTGGGCAGCGGTCAACTGGAACGGCAGTTTATGGAGGAGTGGTTTGGTATACCTGTGGGTAACTGAAAACGGTATCCCTTCTTCAAGCGCCACCCCGCGTTTTTTCAGTGCCATTCCCAGCTCAAGGAAGAAAAATTCGTCAAAGACAAGGGTCTGGTGAGCCTGAAAATCCCCCTTGTTGAGATGCGCAACATCGGTGCAGCTCTCCGGGAAATGGACCTCGCGGAGGGCATGGGCTATGGGGAGCAGGGAGTGACCCTGCCGGACCCGCTCCGGAAGGTAATCCGCAACGGATTCTGCAAAGCGCTCCACCACCTCTTTAAGCACCTTGCGCATGATCTTCTGGGAAAGCCCTTCCGTAAGAGGGTAGACCGGCACGATACGACCGTAGCTCACAGGATCGCGGTCCAGGGCATCCTTGACACCCTCCCCTAGTGCCAGCCATTCGACCTCAGGATGATGCACCTCCAGTTGAACACCATAATGCCCCACCTGGCCGGTGAATATGCCGTGGCGCCCTGTCCGCCAGCTCCGTTTCATGAATAAAGGATTAAAGTTGAACCACTTCAGGGAGATGGTGCCGCTATTGTCCTTGACCAGCACCTCAAAGTAGCGACGTCCCCCCTTGGTAGTCATGGACTCTGCGGTGGCAACCTCGCCATGAAAGACCTGGGTAGATCCGATGGCCAGTCGTGAAATGGGCGTAACCTGACTTCTGTCCTCGTAACGATTGGGGAGAAGGTACAGGGAGTCCTCTACTGTGGCAACACCCTTCTTGGCAAGGGTTTCCGCAAGCTTTGGGCCGACCCCCTTTATGAATTGCATCGGAGTGGCCAGGTTTTTGAGGTTAATAGATGTTTTTATGGTTTCGGCAGCAGAAGGAATCTTCACGACCCGTCGTACAAGGAGCCCCTCACTGGTCGCTTCAAGCAGCAGGGGATCACCGGGCATAACTCCGAGGGCCTCCCTGATTTCCGGAGAAATCGGGATCTGACTGTCATCTGTAAGCTTGACTACTGGCATAGTGGAAGATCAAAAAAAGGCGCCGTTTCCGGCGCCTCTGGATTCATCCTTCGATTGCGTTCAGATCTATCAGTATCTCGTTAACATCCAGACCATGGGCCTGGCACCCCTGCTCAATGGACTCGTTCTGGGCACCCATGCAGCCGATACATCCAAGATTGTACTTTCGCAGCACCAAAGCTACCTGTGGGCTTGTCTGCATTGCCTGTGCAAACGTCATATCCTTGTTAAAGCGTTCACTCATCTCTGCACCTCTTTTCTTATTCGTATTTGATCTCAATGATCTCGTATTCCTTAACACCGGAAGGAACCTTCGCCTTTACGGTATCATCAAGCTTGTGACCTATGAGTGCCTTGCCGACCGGCGATGTGCACGACATCTTACCAAGCTTTATGTCTGCCTCGTCCTCGCCGACGATCCTGTAGGTAACCTCTTCTTCGGTGGCCGTATCATAAAGGGTTACCGTGGCACCAAAAACCACCTTGTCAGGCTTTAAATTTGTGAGGTCAACAACATAGGCCCTGGCCAGCTTGTCAGATAGTTCCTGGATGCGTCCTTCTATAAAACTCTGGCGGTTTTTGGCCGCATCATACTCGGCGTTCTCAGAGAGATCTCCGTGGGCTCTTGCCTCTGCAATATCCTGTATGACTCGGGGACGCTCCTCGCGGATCAGGCGCTTATGCTCCTCCTGAAGTGCTTCGTAACTCTCTTTGGTCATTGGTACTGAATGTGACATGTGACTACTGCTCCTTATAAAACTGCCGGGGCAGCCTGATGGCCGCCCCGGTGTGTGTTTATTATTTTTTAAGGAAAACTATCCCAAGAAATCCTGGAGAGGCTTAACCCCAAGCTCTTCCTGCCGCATTGCCATGATGCCGTCTACAGCCGCTTTTGCCCCTGCAACAGTTGTAAAGTATGTGACGTTGTGCATCAGTGCGTTGCGACGGATCGAGAAGGAATCGGCAACAGCCTGTGCCCCCTGGGTGGTGTTTATCACCATGGCAATTTCACTGTTCTTGATGGCGTCGACGATATGGGGGCGACCTTCAAGCACCTTGTTGATCACCCTGACAATAAGCCCTTTCTCCTTCAGGAAGGTCGCAGTGCCACGGGTGGCAATCAACTCGAATCCGGAATCATACAGCTTTTGGGCGGCTGAGACAATATGTTTTTTGTCTGCATCCCGGACGCTGATGAAGACCTTTCCACTGATCGGCAGTTTAACTCCTGCCCCGAGTTGGGCCTTGGCAAAGGCCTTGGCAAAGTTCTCATCTATTCCCATCACCTCACCGGTTGATTTCATCTCCGGTCCGAGAATGGTGTCAACGCCAGGGAACTTTACAAAGGGGAAAACCGACTCCTTGACCGCCACATG
>JAYSLX010000117.1:0-8254 GCA_043725245.1 Geobacteraceae bacterium
CGCTACCATAACCGTCGTTGGGCCAAAAACTTCTTTTTCCAAAGGGTGTTCGGGGTCGTCCAGCATGCCGGCATCAGCCAGAAAGACGCACGCTTGAGCCCGGCCGTCTGCGTCTGAACCGGCTGTCAACTTTTCCACGCCCGTCTGCTGCAACAGGCGGGCGACCCCTTGTTCGTAATTTTTCAATATCCCCTGACTGAGCATTACGGCAGGTTCCTTTTGTCCTATCGCTTCAGCAAATTGCTGGCAGAAACGGTCAAACGCCTCACTCTTGAAACCTATCACAAGCCCTGGTTTAGTGCAGAACTGACCGGACCCCAGGGTTACTGAAGCCGCTAACCCGGTAGCGATAGCCTCGCCACGTTCCGCAAGTGCCCCCGGCAGCAGGATGACCGGATTGATACTGGACATTTCAGCAAACACAGGTATCGGCTCAGGGCGCTGTGCAGCCATGTTGCAGAGGGCCCGCCCGCCGTTCAGCGATCCAGTAAAAGCGACCGCTTTTATTGCAGGGGCTTTCACCAGTGTTGCCCCGACAGTTCCTCCAAAGACCATACCGAAAACACCCGTCGGCATGTTACTGATGTCAATGGCACGAACAATCGCCTGCCCCACAAGTTCCGAGGTAGCCGGATGGCTCGGATGGGCTTTGATTACGACAGGGCATCCTGCCGCAAGGGCAGAGGCTGTGTCGCCACCCGCGACCGAAAAAGCCAGGGGGAAATTACTGGCCCCGAAAACTGCTACCGGTCCTATGCCTGTACGGTATTGCCGGATGTCGGGGCGCGGCAACGGTTGGCGCTGAGGAAGAGCAGTGTCGATACGAGCACCTAGAAAATCCCCGCGTCGGACCACTGCTGCAAACAGACGCAGCTGGTTGCTGGTACGCAGACGTTCACCACGCACCCGCGCTTCAGGAAATCCCGTTTCCTGCATCACCAGCTGAACGAATGCATCATCCAGGGCATCAAGTTCGCCGGCGATAACCTCCAGGAATGCAGCCCGTTTCTCAATGCCAGTCTTCCGATAGACCGGATATGCTCGGGCTGCCGCAGCGACCGCATCTTCAATTTCCTGTTCGGATGCCTGGTAAAACCTGAAGGGAAGCGCCTCTCCAGTTGCAGCAACGTAAGAAGTAAATACATCACCGGATGCGCCATAACGTTTTCCATCGATAAACTGCTTGCCAATAATAATCATTGCCTCTCCCTTATTCTGGCAACAACCCTTCCATCTCTTTTGTGAAAACAGCCCAGACCTTCTGCTTGAGCTGGGCGAAGAACTCCGCTGTAACAAAGTTGGGCAGCGTAACATTGGGGTTCGGATGCTCGAACACTTGACCCGGCAGGGTATATTCATCATCCTTGAAGCCTTGGCGAAGTTCCAGCGCCAACCCTCTCAGATAAGCCCGGCGCACGGCAGCGACTATATCTTCCGACTTTATCTCAAGCCCGGTTGCCTCCCGGATCGCATTAACGATTAACTCATGCCCCATGCCAACACCGACGAACTTACAGAGGCCAATCATGTCGTAGCCTACCTGCAGGAGCCCGTTCACGGTGATGGCATTTGCCCAGTCGTCGAGGCCGGTTTTCCCCTCTTTGGCCAGGTACATGTGCGTTCCCATCGACATATGCCCCCCGGCAATGGCGAAAGCGTAGGCAGGATTGGTCTCGGGGAGATAGGCGGGCAGTTCCAGTCCCTTTACATGCATGGCGTAAGCAGTCTCGCCGAGCTCTTCAGAGAGCCTCTTGAGTCCCTGCCCGATTGGACCAAGCTCGCCTTGACCAGTCTGAGTAATCAGTTCCTTTATTTTTTCGAACTGGCCAAAGACAGCCCCATTGAACAGAGGTTTAGCAGGGTGTCGCTCGTTGTAATCGAGTACATAGGAAATGGTGGTTCCGAGAGAAATGGCATCCATTCCCAGCTGGTCGCACATATGGATCAGTTCTGTGACCTGCCTACCATCGCTAATGCCGAGGTTTGACCCAAACAGAATGAGTGGTTCGAAATCAAACTTTGCCGCAAAGCTACCCCTGCTACCGTCTGGATTGCGCTGAAACAGGTTGTTATGACACCGGATGCCGCAGCGGAAGCAGCCTTCGCTGATAATATCGAAATCTTTTTCAACATTTTTGTGGAACAGTCCCTCGACCGCGTCATCTCCCCTGGGGCGGAAATTGTTTTCTGGAACTGCATGGAACGCCTGCAATACCTCAATGTTGGCCCAAGTCCCGCCGGCGCCTCCCTGACTCACCGGCTGAAACCTGGCAGAACCGCCGTTATTCATGACATTCCGGTTTATGTCACGCATCACGGGGGTGATCTTGTCGATTTTATCCGTGCTCTGTGCTACTATTGCGATGAGGTTCTTATACCCCATCATGCTCCCCATCCCGCCACGGCCAGCAAAACGGGACTTTGCCTCACCTGACTTCAGCTGGTTTTCAGTGCTCAAGACAACAGCTCCCATGAAAACATTCGAGTAGTTTTCACCGCCAGGACCGATTACCGCAAAATGTGCGTCAGCATACTCTGCTTGCAATACCATGATCTTTTCGTGACTGGTGAGACCCAACAAGTGACCGGCTGGCTTAAGCACTATCTGCGGTCCATCAACACCCTCACTAAATACCGCATACACTGCTGTGGCAGAGCGATTTTCAAAAATTACCTCATCGACTCCGGTCCACTTCAGTTTGCTGCCGAATTTTCCGCTACCGGCAGACCACATGGCTGCGGGCAGCCCCTTGCTTGACTGCTTGAGAGGACTATAGGCGGAGAAATACGCTCGCAGGCCGGTCATGACACTGGTTCCTGTCAAGAGTCCTATGTTCAGGATCAAAGGATTTTCCTGACAGTACGCTAAAGAAATCTTCCTCTCTGCCAGAATTTGATACGAACGCCCAAACCCGCCGAAGACATCTTCGAGATTGCGACAAGGGAGATCTTCCTGGGTTACGGTTCCAGTTTCCAGATCTACGGTGCACCGCCGATAGAGTACTGAGGATGGATCAACTGTTGGATTTTGACTTAGTATGCGCATACGGCTCCTCACAAAATCGAAAATCTCTCTTTTTGAAGTCACATTTCTTTCATATCAATACGGCAAAGACGAAATTCAAAGATGAAAACGAACTGAACTATCCTGTATCAACCGCCGTCGAGCAAAGGAAGGAACGAAACCGTATCAGCATCCTGCACCACGTCATCGGGAGATGCATGAATCCCATTTAAGAGTTTTATGATATTGGGCGCGTGGAGACCGAGATTTTCCGCAATATAAGAGATCGTGACACCATCAGGATAGTTGCGGACCTCATTTTCGAATCGTCCAATACAAAACGAGGCGTAGAGCTTCACCTTGACTTGCATAAATATCCTTTTTTTGATGGCTCGCTAGCGACTTGCGTGCCACAAAATGATGGAACCTATTTCCAAAGCAGGCTTTTTAGTTTCCGCCCTGCCGGTGTCAATCTACGGTCTTGCTTGTGCGGCGTTAGCAACATAAATGAAAACTACTTTTTTACTGCGTTTTATAGAGTTAAGCAGAAAACAAGAGACCACGCAAGGGGGCACGCGAAACTAATTTAAATGAAAATGGGCTAGGCATCATCGCCTAACCCATTGTTATTATTGGTGGAGATGAACGGGATCGAACCGTCGGCCTATGCGTTGCGAACGCATCGCTCTCCCAGCTGAGCTACATCCCCAATATTCTTTCATAATCCGGGCAGATTCACCTCGCCCCAAATCGCTGATCATGTATCACAAATGAGCTCGGAATGCTACCCCAATAGAAGCCGAAGAAACAATCAGCGTCGGTCCTACCTCTGACAACTTCGACTGCAGGATGGGTTTAATCACGCTGGACTGGCGGAGGCGGGTCCACCGGAATGATAATAGTGAACTCAACTCCCACACCAGGATAGTTGTTGACCTGAATTTTGCCCCCATGATTGGTAACGATTCGGTTGGCTATGGGAAGGCCAAGTCCGGTACCACTCTCCTTGGTCGTGAAGAACGGATTAAATATGTTGCTGAGCGAGTTTATCGGAATCCCTCCTCCGGTATCAGCGACCTTTACGATGACCGAATCATGCCCTCCCTGCTTGCTACCGGCAACAGTAATCTTTATTTCTCCGGACCCTCCCTGCATTGACTCCAATGCATTGGCGAAAAGGTTTATGAAGACCTGCTTGAGCTGCTGTCCATCCCCGAGTAACGACAGTATCTTGGCCGGGAATTTGCGAATAACCGTGATGCAGCTCTCCTCGTAAACCGGCATAACCACTGCCAACGCCTCCTCGATTACCCCCTGAATGGCGCAGACTGAATAGCAGAGAGTTGATTTACGGGAGAACGACAGGATATCGGTAAGCATCTTTTCCAAACGGCCCACTTCACCGACTATTGTAGCAACATAACCCGCCTCCGCTGTCGTCTTGGGAAGCTTTCGCTGCAAGCGCCTTGCAAAGCCTCCAATCGAGACCAGCGGGCTTTTGAGCTCATGGGCAATACCTGCTGCCATTTCGCCGATGGTTGCCAGACGCTCTCCATGCAGAAGCCGCTCCTGAGCGTCGCTCAGCCTCCGGTTTGCATCTTCGATCCGGTTATAGAGAAGAGAATTTTCTATGGCCATCCCTGCCTGGTTGGTAAAAAGCTGAAGGAACCTGAGGTCTTCCTTGACGATTGGCCGAGAACTGGTCGGGTTATCCACGATCACGACACCAAGAACCTTATCTTTGGAGAGAAGTGGCATGGCGGCAAAGGAAGATATACGGAACATCTTTACGAATTCTCGATCCACATACTTGTTACGCGAAGTATCCGGCACGAATATCAGCCGCCGTTCCATAACGGCACGCGAAGCCATGTTCTTCGATTTGTTAAGATCCAACCGGCTGGCACGTACCAGTGAACTGAATTCCGAGTTTTGCTGGTGAGCCATTTCCTCTTCAGAGATATCCCATCGGCTGGAGAGGTTGCTGTCCATGTCCAGAAGCGGCCGGGAGAGACCGGCAGCAGTCTCCCGGGTTACACCAAGCATCCCCTGCATAACCTCTGCACGTTCGTTTATCAGAAACAGCATGGCCCGTTCGAACAGTGAATCCGTTCCGCTGGTAAGACCTGAAAGTATGAGGTGCATCAGCTTGTTGAGGCGAATCGTGGAGAGCATTGTATTGCTCAAACGATACAGGAGAGCCAACTCCTTCAGCTTGTGGTCATTCTCCTGGCTGAGCCGCAGGACATGCTGATAGTTGTTTGCGCCAGCAATTGCATTGGAAATCAGCATGCCCATACTCTCGAAAAGTTCGCGGTCCTCTTCTGAAAAATTCTGGCACTCTCCTTGGTGGCCTCGTTTGCCGAAAAAGGTCATTGTGCCATGAACCCGGTTCTCGAACTTAAGCGGCACACAGACATATGAAGGGGGAAGATCTTCGTCGGAGATCAGGTCGTTGATAAGTAACGATATCCCGCTATGACGCACCTTTGCAGAACAGAGATCTTCTATCTCCAGAAGAGTCGAAAGGCTACGACGAACACTGCTGCGGATCCGGTGCTGGCGAAGCGGGTCAACCCCTTCTCCCCTCTCAAGACGAAAAATGGTGCAGCAGGAACCGCTCTGCTTGTAACATGTATCGAGGATTGGCGTAAAGAGAGCCTCAGGAGCAAGCGATCTATTGAGAAGTGCTCCCAATTCACTCAGCATGGTCAGATTAGAGATCCGGCGCTGAGAACCTGCAGAGAGCCCTATGCGCTGAAATATCCCTGCAATGACCACCAGTATGTCCTGAAGGAGTTCCATGTCCGAATCATCGGGGGATTTTTCTGTATTTCGTCCGAGCGTCACAACCCCGTATACCCTCCGATCATCGATTACGGGAAACGCACTGAAGTGGGACTCGTTTCCCTTAACCACCTCTTGAGAATGGAGTTCACTCGAAGGCCCACTGACGGGCTCACGAAGAGCGGCACAGCGACCGGCAATCCCCTGGCCGAACGGAATCAGGCAGGGAAGCATGCTACGGGAAACAGCCGTGGAAACTTCATGGACTAGATGACGTCGACTGTCATCACAGAGATAAATGCCTACAGACTGGCAGGAGAAGGTGGAAGCGAGAAACCTTGCAAGTGATTTGAGACGATGCAGATAGGAGAGACTTGCGGAATTGGCGATCCTCACCGCTTTGCTTAAGAGAGTGTATCTGTCTTTGCCTGGCATGGGCACGCAGAATTCTTTCTTCCCTCGACAGAAGCAGTCTAAGGATAAAGGTGTATCAGGGTATTTTTTCTTTACGTTCCTGCTCCATCTTACAGTCGATGCAGAGGGTGGTAACCGGACGGGCCTTGAGGCGTGCCTCACCGATCTCTTCTTCGCACATTTCGCAGATACCGAACGTCCCTTCGTCGATCCGCTCCAGTGCTTCCCGTATCTTGTTGATCAGCTTACGTTCCCGGCCCCTGATGCGAAGTTCAAAGCTGCGATCCGACTCTTGCGTTGCGCGATCATTCGGATCAGGGAAACAGGTGGTCTCTGCCGTCATCTCCGAAACGGTCTTGCCAGCATCATCCAACAGCACCCGCATCTCCTCAAGCAGCATGCCACGGAAATGTTCTAGTTTTGATTCTTCCATTTCATCACCCCACTACGTTTCTGCGTTTGAATCGATTATAGTATGCAAACGATGGTTCTAAGTAAAGTAAAAATGCTTAAACAGCACACAACCCGTTAGAAGAGTCGCTCCAGTGCCTCTTCCAGAGAGCGTACGCCTATCAGATCCATGCCAGGGGCCTTGACATGCTTACTGCTGCCTGCCGGAAAAATGCAGCGATTAAAGCCGAGCTTGGCAGCCTCCCGTATCCGCAGCTCGGGCTGGGTGATTGCCCGAACTTCACCGGCAAGTCCAACCTCTCCAAGAACCAGGGTTTGAGGATCAATTACACGATCAAGGTGACTGGAGGCAACCGCAAGGGCCATCCCAAGGTCTGCGGCTGGCTCGTTCAGCCTTACGCCGCCTGCTACGTTGAGAAAGATATCCTGGCCGGCCATGGAAAGGCCGACCTTTTTTTCCAGCACAGCCACCAGAAGCGCCAGGCGGTTATGATCAACGCCGATTGTCGTCCGCCGAGGCACACCGAATGACGAAGAACTGACCAGTGCCTGTATCTCCACCAGAAGCGGCCTGCTTCCCTCCATTGCAGCCACGACCAGCGAGCCTGAAACACCCATGGGCCTCTCGGAAAGGAAGAGCTCGGACGGGTTCGTCACCTCTTCCAGTCCCCCCTCCTTCATTTCAAAGACACCAATCTCATTGGTGGAGCCAAAGCGATTCTTTACTGCGCGAAGTATCCTGAATGGGTGCCCCGCATCCCCCTCGAAGTAAAGGACGGTATCGACCATGTGTTCAAGCACCCGTGGACCGGCCAGAGAACCATCCTTGGTCACATGCCCCACCAGAAATACCGGAAGACCACTCCCTTTTGCCAGGAGCATCAGACGTCCGGCACTCTCCCTTACCTGGCTTACGCTCCCGGGAGCAGACTCAACGGCTGAGGTAAAGACCGTCTGTATCGAATCGACCACCAAGGCGTTGGGCTTCAGGCGGCTCACTTGCGTGAGTATCCGCTCCAGTGAAGTTTCCGCCAAGAGGTAGAGGCTTCCATGCCCCACCCCCATACGGCTGCCACGGAGTTTTATCTGCTGGTTAGATTCTTCTCCAGAGACATACAAGACAGGGCCTTTGAGTCGTGCCAGGTTTTCCATCACCTGCAGCAGCAGGGTTGACTTGCCAATCCCTGGATCGCCGCCGATAAGCACCAGAGATCCATTCACCAACCCACCGCCCAATACCCGGTCAAACTCTGCGATGCCGCAGAGTAGACGATGTTCAGCTGATGAGGAGACCTCACTGATCGGAAGTGGGACAGCTTCGACGCCTCCCATCATTCCATGAGCAGGGGCCTTTGACACAAGCTCTTCATGAATGCTGTTCCAGGCACCGCAATCCGGACACTTCCCCATCCACTTGGGAGTCTGGTATCCACACTGATGACAGACAAACAGGGCCTTGCTTTTCATCTGCCTCCTCCCAATCCGGTCAGTTTCGCGCATACTATCCTCAATTGCCCCCCCTGTCAACGGACTGACAGACTCCTAGGAGTCTGTCGGCCTTGAGATTCTGACCGAATCAACTTAACCCGTAAGTTGATTCTACTGGCCATCCTGATCAGTCAACAGATACCGTTTCGA
>JAYSLX010000118.1:0-11782 GCA_043725245.1 Geobacteraceae bacterium
AAACAGCAGCTACATCAACAATATTAATGCGTTACACTAACAACCAAAACAACGGATATGCCGGACTTGATGATGTAAAGCCCGACAGACTCCTAGTCACGAACGGAATACAGAAGATGTTGGTTTCGTCTTTCGGCCAACCGGCAGCAGCCCCTGTTTCTTGTGGTTTCACATCCTGGAGCACCGCTCGGAGGATTCCGTCATATCTCTTCCCCTCTGGAGAAACGGTATCCGGCTGGTTGCTGTTGAAAAGCACATAGGTATAGGCAGCATACCCGGGATACTCCTTTTGCTCGATACCGTAAGAGATCAGAGCACCCCAAACATGGTACGATACCGCACCTTTGGGCCGTTCTACCGGTACCGGGGCTGGAGCTGGAGCTGGCGCCGGAGGAGGAGCCGACTTCGGAGGAGATGCTGGCTTGTTTCCGGCACAGCCGTTGACTATCAGTATCAGCAGCAGGAATACCAGCAGTTTAAGCAAATCACCAGACCGAATCTTCATGGTTTTCTCCTTTCGAAGAGAAAATTGAGAACTGCAGCTATCGCAATTGCTGCCAGCACCGCGAAGGTAGCCAGGGCTGGAGGCGGGACCAGCGGGTAGATCTGCATCAGAGCCATGAGGATCACCGCTGCAAGCAGCGGGGTCATCCCCCCCAGCCGCTTGAAGCGCCCCTTTTTCTTGTCATCGGCTTCATTGGGTGACATAAGTTGTTCCCCTCCTTAAGCATTGCTCCATTAGTCCCTATTTCTTCCCGGCAATAGGAAAGTCGGCAATGGTCGTCGGTTTCCCAACCACCGGGGTCTGTTTCTCATCGGTCAGTTCTTTCACCCGATCCGAAACATACAGGTCGAGGCTGGTAATGGTTATCTTTCCTTTTCCTTGGTAATCAGCCTTGCCGTTGAGGCCTTCCACTAATGCCTTTGTAAAGGCCCCGTTTTTCCAATCATCTCGTTCCAACGACTTCTGGGAACCGGTAGAAGAAGCAAAGACAACCGCTCCGACCCCGGACCCGGTAAGGGCATTGACAATGCCATTAAGATCAACGTTGCCGGCGTGGCAGGTATCGATAAAGAGAAGCACCTTGCCCGGCAGATTTGCTACAGTGTTCTTGATGGTTGAGAGTTCCAACCCTGTCCTGGTCAGGTTGTCGCTGACAGCGTTCTGAGGGAGAAAGTAATAAAGCCCAGCTTGATCATTGACGCCGTGACCCGACAAAAAGATTATTGCGATGTCTTTGTTGGTGGCCTCCTTCTTGAGCCAGTCCAGTCCATCGAGGATGTCGTCTTTTTTTGCATTTGAATCGGTGATGACCTTAGATTCTACCTTGCTGTAAAGAACCCCTTCCTGTTGCTTAAAGGCTGAGAAAAAATCTTTGGCATCTTTTGCGGAATAATTGAGCTTTAGTTCTTTTTCTTCATACGCCCCGACACCAATGGCGAGGATAAGAAGGCGTGGCATGAGAGCCTTGACAGTCGCCTTACCTTTCCAGATCACCCTGATGGTGGCTGGAACGGACAGGGCATTGTGGTTCTCCGCGATGAGACCAATTTCGCAGTCTTCTTCAGGAATGGTTATTGAAATCTCCTGAATATTCTTGTCCCCGAATTTTGCGGGAAGACCTTTGGCCACAGGGGCGGGCCTTGTATTAACTTGGGCACGGATGTCAGTGACCGGTGCGTCGGCAGGAGAACGCACCCGGTAACGGAGCTTGACTGTATGTGAAGTAGTGGTGAGACTGCCGTCTGGAAGATCGAGGATGTCAACCACCGGAGGAAGAATTTCTCTGATTGTCGAAGCGTTTTGGGCGGCTTTACGCGCTGCTTTGGCTAAACGAAGCGCTTCATCCTCATCGAGGGTGGTGAGGATCCTGGCGATTACGCCGGGACGATAATGTGAGTTACGGAATCGGGAAGCAGGGAAAAAGTCGGCGGCTTTATCCTTACCGCGGTTGACCTGCCAACCGATAAGATCCTCTCCGCCTACTGATGCGTCATAATACCCGGAGGGAGTCCAGAGCACCCAACGTTTTCTGTCAACATGAGGAAAGAATGCCAGAAGCTCCTTTCCATCCTCCAACCGGAACCAACGAATTGTGCCATCAGCAAAAGTTGCCACCACGACCTTGCCAGAACCGGAAATATTCACCCCCCAAACCTCATCAGGCGCAGGAACCTGCCAGAGTTTTTGCCCAATTTTGTCAAAGCATCGCAGATACCAATTAGTCCCGATGACTACGGATTGACCGTCCGGAGCCAAGGCCAAGCACTGAGACCGTTCATACTCATCGAGTTTAAGGGGAACTCTGTTTAGCTTTGGAGTATAAGCGTTCTTCCAGTCGGTCAAATCAAATCCCGGAAGATAGGTGACTGGAGAAATAAAGTCGGTTGAACTCCCGCCAAAGGTAAGCTGCCGGGTAGACAGGTCAAACTGAACCTGAGATTTACCAGTTGCTTCAAATCCAAACCGGACAATTTTCCCGTCGTTGGCTAAGAGAAACTCGTCCCGACTGTATCTAAAGTCCGCGGTAGCCGGGGTGAGATAAAGAGACCGATCTCCCGCTTTAGTGACAATTCCGAAGGCAGGGTCAATGCTGCCAAAGACAACTCCCCCCTCCGGCAGAGATGCCATGTCGATGATGCTTCTGAGACTGACCGGGATCTCCATGAACTCTCCACGTCCTTCTTGGCTCCAGCGGCGAATTACTCCAGCACTGGCTCCATCAAGCTGATTTTTAACTTCCCCTCCGGCAAAGAGAAGGGTACCGTCAGAAGACCAGATTATTTTTCTAAAATCACCGTCAACTGCTCTGTCTGAAGGGGTGTACAGGTAGGAGAGATCATAACCTGAAAGGACAGAGACATTTGATCTGAAGCGATACCCTAAAGCGATCTTCGAACCATTTGGAGAAAAACTGGCGGAATAAGGATTATCCCCCCCAGGTGCCCTTACCTTGTATTTGGGGGTGAGAGTTTTGACCTGCCCGGACTTCATCCCCCAGCCATCACCAGCTTCATACAACCGTATGAAACCATCGTAACACGTGGTTACCAGCCGGCCGTCACGATAAAATTCGGCAGAGTAGCTGTCGGAGCCATACTCTTTGTCTTCAGCCACTAAAAACCAACCTGATGTGCAGTAAATGCGTATGCCACCTGACTTCATAGTCGCAACCAGCCACTTACCATCTGGGGAAAATGAAAGGTGGAGAATCACATTGAATAGTCCGGAGATATGGCCGGTCATATCTCCGGAGACGCGATCGAAGAGATAGATGTTTTGGCCGTCAACTGCCATGACACCTTCCCCGTTATTGAACTGTGTCCACCCACCGGCGGCTATGGTTCTGTCGTCAGGAGATATGGCCACGCTGAAAAATTTTCCTTCGTGCCCTTTCCCAATCGGTGGACGAATGGTCCGAACCAACCTTCCTGAGGGGAGTTCCCAAACCCGCAGGCTCTTGTCGTCCGAGGCTGTGACGAGATTTTTACCGGTGGCACCGATGGCGATGCGTCTAATCATTGCCGTATGCATACCGGGATCGACACGCAGCATCGCTTCAGTTGGGGGCTCGGCGGCAGCTGCCAAACAAACCCAGGCAACCACAAACACTATCCACAAGAAAATCAAGCGCAGGTTCTGACGCATGTTATCCTCCTCTGACGGGCATATCGGGACTTACATCCAAGCTCACTTAAATCGAGCTGAAAGGCAGGATTATCTTAAAGCCTCCATACGGAGAAGGTATCGCCCGACTTTAGCGGAGGCAATAAACCATAACATGCAGAGACCATTGCACTATTGAGCGAACGTCTATTTATTTTGTGCATGAAAGAGTTAATACCAATGAAGGAATCGATGTAGGGAGGGGTGGGTAACTGCGAAAATGATTCAGTTTCAGAGTGGTTCAACGGGTGCAGTCCACGATAACATGTGATATAAAATTCTGCGGTGGGAGTATGAATGTCATACCATAGTCACTTCCCTACCGCTAAAATCGCAATACCACGCCTTCTGAGACGACGGGCTTCCTCGGATACTGCCCGATCACGAAGAAAGAGGTTGTCGCCATGTCCTCCTCCGCTCCGATGCTCCATGAGAATACGATCCATATCCTTCTTGTCGACGACTCGCCTCCCCATATTGCACAGATTCGCAACGCCCTGGAGATTCTGGGGGAACAGATCACGTTGACCGTGGCGTGCACCCTTGCCGAAGGCAGGGCCAGGTTGAAGGAGTTTCGCCCTGATCTGGCCATCGTCGATATTTCCCTCCCCGATGGCAGCGGTATTGAGTTCTTACCGCCGGTCAGGGAAGAAACCACCTTTCCCATCGTGATACTCACCAGCCAAGGCAACGAGAAGGAGGCGGTGGAAGCGATGAGGGCCGGGGCCCTCGATTATCTGGTCAAATCCGAGGCATCACTGGCCGACGTTCCGCACATCGTTGAGAGGGCACTGCGGGAATGGCAGCATATCTCCGAGCGCCGGCGTGCAGAAGAGACACTCCGGGAGAGCGAACGCAAATACCGTTTGCTCTTCGAGAATATGACCGCCGGATTTGCACTGCACGAAATGCTCTATGATGAACAGGGAGAGTCCAGGGACTACCGCTATCTTGAGGTCAATCCAGCGTTCGAAAAGCTGACCGGAATACCTGCTTCGTCATTAATTGGCAAAACGGTCAAGGAAGTACTGCCTGACATTGAACAATACTGGATAGATGTCTTCGGCAAGGTTGCAAGGAGCGGGGAACCGACCACATATACCAACTTTTCACATGACCTCGGAAGGTACTACGATACTTGGGCCTTCAGTCCGGGCAAAAACCAGTTTGCCGTAGCATTCACTGACATCACCGATCGCAAGAAGGCTGAGGAGGCCCTGCAGGAGAGCGAGGAGCGGTGGCGTTCGGTATTCACCAATGCCGGAGCCGGGATGATCATAATTTCGCATGATGGGCAAATCCTGCAGTCAAACCCCGCCTTGTGTGGCTTCCTTGGCTATTCCGAAGCAGAACTGCTCAACCTGACCCTCGAAGAGATCACTCACCCAGAGGACAGAGACAGGACCTCACTCCATTACGGCGAGATATATACCGGTCAGCGCGAGGTGCTCCACTACGAGAAACGCTATCTGCGCAAGGACGGTCAGGTTGTTTGGGGGCATGCCTCGGTGGCCTGTGTCCTGAATTCCGATAATCAGGCAATCTATTGCATTGGTCTGGTCCAGGACATCACCGAACGGGTGCATATGGAAGGTGAGCTTCGCAAGGCGAACCGGGAACTGGATGCCTTTGTCCACACGGTTTCCCATGACCTCCGTACCCCCCTCACCCCTATCATTGGTTATGCAGAACTCCTTCAGGTAATGTACCGGGAAAGCCTTGATGATCAGGCCCTGGGGTTTTTGGCTGAGATCGTCAGACAGGCGGAAAGAATGCTCAGCCTCCTGGAGGACCTCCTCTCCCTCGCCAAGATGGGCTTCCTGGAACGCCCAGCAGAACCGGTGGACGGCAATGAGGTGGTTCAGGAGGTTCTATCGGGGTTGGCGAGTCGGCTTGCAGAAGCTGGCATGACGTTGGAGACCGGTTTATTGCCTCGCCTGCAGGTACCAAAAACCGTCCTCTTTCAGGTTTTCGACAACCTGATCGGCAATGCAATCCGCTATGCAGGGCCGGGAGGGTCCATTGAAGTTCAGGGAGAGCGCCAGGGAGAGCGGGTAAGGTTCTCTATACGCGACCATGGGCCTGGCATTCCCGAAGAAGAACATAGTCGCGTTTTTGATCTCTTCTACCGGGGTTCAACGTCGGAGGAGATCGAGGGGACCGGGGTGGGACTCGCATCGGTGCAAAAGATCGCCCACCTCTACGGTGGTCAGGCCTGGGTGGAAGAAACCCCTGGCGGTGGCTGTACCTTCTGGGTGGAGATGGTTGATGAAACAATGCAGGAGGCCGATTAAGTCAGGCTTGTGCTTGCGAGGGATAAGGGAGTGAATACTACTACCATAAAAATAAAGTTCCCGAAGCAGCACAACGGTTCACACGCCCTGGATTCTTTTCTCAATAGGGACGCAGTTGTTTGCCGCAGCCGATGTGCCAGTGGAGATGTTTGGAGGACTGGTACTCCCCCAGATTGGTGTAGACGCGACAGGCTCCAAAACGATTCATGAAGTCCCTGGCGATAATCTTAGCTGTTCGAATCAGCTCCAGCAGCAGGTCGTTGTCCGCCTCTTCCAGGGTCAGGAGGGATTCAATGTGTCTCTTTGGAAGAAGAACGACGTGGTTTTCCCACAGTGGATGGGTGTGGTGGAAGGCAAAGATCCGCTTGTTCTCGAAGTAGACCGGGACGTCGAGAAGGCCTTTCAGGACCTTCTCGCAATAGAAATCACAGGTGGGGTCGTTCATGATGGAACATCCTCTCACCTTATTTTACCTGGACCAGCCTGAGAACAATCCAGGGCAATCGTTCCCGTCCCACTCCCCAAAAATAATTTTACCGGTCCTGTCCACTTCCAACAGTCTCATGCAGTACCTGGTATCGGGCAGGGAAGAGGACCTCTGCGTATCAGGAGGGGGAAGGATGGCATCATATGTATTCCAGATAAACAGATGTTTCCCTGCAACTTTCAGTTCCTCTGAAGGCGGACCCCACGCGGTTAAAACCTCTGCAATCGGCTGATTCTGCCATGAAGCGATGACTGAATTCATCGCCTGATTGGTACAGCCACCGGCAACAGCCAGCATGAGAACAAGCAATGTTAATTTAAGAGGATTTAAGGCTCTATGCATAGTTATTCCCTATGAATCAGGATGTTCGAGTCAAAGTGAGGCATATCTGCACCTGATAATAGAATGTATCACATTTCGAAGCGGAATAAAGAGTGGCCAGCCCTCTATTCCGGCTCAGCCATCAGCAGTCTGTTTTTCGGCGTAATATCCGCAGGGATCAGCTGAGTGAACACCCTGTAACCCTGAGAACGCAATCGAAATACACGGACCGCATCCATTGCAAGCGGACCATCCAGCCACCCCTCCAGACCACCGAGGTCGGCACCCTTTAGGTCGTGACAACAGGGCAACACTGCAACGCGAGCTCCGGCTTCGACCGCCCGGCCAAGGATCAGGTCAGTCAGCCCACCACAGGCATGAGCCGAGACTACCAGATCATCATGATGCAGCTGGACATCCCTCAGGTCCGTCCCAACAAACTGGATTCGGTCCTGCAGACGCGGCCACCCATGGCAGAGCGATTCGGCAAGGGGTGCGGCACTCTTCGGGATACGCCGATCAACGGCCAAGGCAACAGGGGAGCTGTCGTCAAGGAGCAGGAGGATTTGCGCCAGTAGTCCGTGACCACAGGCCAGATCAACTATCCGCCCTCCCCTGAAACGGCGTCTCACCCGTCTGGCGACTTCCCATACTTCGTAAAGCTCCTTGCGTGGCAGACAACCGGCACGGCAGACCGCCCGGGCGATGACGTCAAACAGGGTGTCTCCGGTAAATTGATGAAGGAGTTTTTCGGTAAGTCGATTGCGTGATGAGCGGTCCATGGCGTCAACGGGTCCTTATAATAAGAGATCTGACCCTCTCGTTCCAGCCTGTTACAATGCCCCGGAATCGTGGAGCTTTTTGGCCACCGATTCGGCAAGGATACGGTAACCTGCGGCATTGGGATGAATCGGGTCTGATTTGAGACTGCTGGTTGAAAGGATCTGCTTCAACGCTTTCCCTTCCACGGGGATGGCACATTCGTTGGAAATCTCCCGGTAAAACTTCGGCACCTCCAGCCCGAAACCGAGCTTGGGAACCGCGATGAGCATAACTTCGACACCCCGTTTCCGGGCAAGAGTGATCATGGCCCTCAGGTTCTCGGCACTCTGGGTCTCGTGCTGATGCTGCAAAAAATCGTTGCCGCCCAGGCAAAGGATCATCAGTGCCGGACGCTGCTCGTCAAGCACGGAGGCAAGCCGTTCTTTCCCCTCCCCCGTCCCCTCCCCAGGCACCCCCGCATTCACCACTCGCCTCCCGATGATGCTCTCCAGGATACTCGGATAGCTCTCAGCAGGGGCAGCCCCTGTCCCAAAGGTGATGCTGTCGCCAAAAGCCAACAGCACCGCATCTGACGGTAACGTCGCCAACTTGGGAACTTTGCGGCAGGAGCAGAGAAGAAACAGGCCGAGTATGAGTAGCAACCTGATACATGTCATAATTGGAGACCGGCGCACTGGTATACCTCCCGTCAAGCATAGCATACACACAGCAAGGGGATGCGTTTCTATTGTGCCATGGTCAGTAAATAAATGAGCAGGGTCCCTACAGACGACTCCTGGTATCTTAATCGCTGGTTCAGCCTTCAAAACATCATCCAGCGAACCGCCAAACCTCTCAAATGAGCTGACAGGTTACATCGACAAGGGAGAATAAGAACCCCGGAGCCGGGCCAAGCTGAGCGAACACCTCACAGAATGTGCAACATTTTTACCCAAGTGCGGGGTCGGGGTCCTGGTTACAGAGTACCAAATAGCTCTAGTATAAATCAAAATAGTACTCACATTCAGTGATTTGACGGAAACATGAGGAGCAAAATAGCCTGGACACTCGCAATAACTACTCGTAATTGCATGGCTTTGCAGCACCTGAGATATTATTTTAAGCATATGCTTGTTTTAGGAGCACAATGTGCTTAATTTGCATGCTGATACAATTGAGTCCATGAATCCATCAGGGGGGAACCATGAAAAACTGCCTCAAATATGCTCTTCTACTCTTCACATTCTTGCTGGCTACCAACGGAGCGGCACATGCTGCTGAAATGCCGGGCACCACCCTTGCTGCACTGTCCGATGTGCAGAAATACGAACGGGCCATCCACATCATGGCCATGTTGCTGATAGGCTTCGGATTTCTTATGGTCTTCGTCAAAAAATATGGCCGTTCAGCCCTGACCGCCACCTATCTGTTGGTCAGTGTTTCGCTCCCGTTATACTTCCTGAAAGATAGTTTTTTCGGCATCGGCAGCTCCGAGGCGGTCATCGACAAACTCATTCTGGCCGAATTTGCCGCAGCCAGCCTGCTGATATGTGCCGGGGCCGTGCTGGGTCGACTGAAAATGCACCAGTACCTGCTGATGGGGATCCTCTTTGTGCCATTTTATGCCTTGAATGAATGGATAGTCCTTAATGGCGGTCTGGGGCTGATAACCGGCAAGGTGGTTGATACCGGCGGGTCAATTGTCATTCACGCCTTTGGCGCCATCTTCGGCTTGGGAGTGGCAGCCTCCATGACCACGCCACAGGAGTATGAAGCACCCATCGAGTGCGATGACACCAGCGACAGGTACTCCCTCCTGGGGAGCATGGTGCTCTGGGTATTCTGGCCCAGCTTCTGTGCGGCGCTGGTTGCCCCGGTCGATGTCCCGAGGACAGCCGTCAACGTCATTCTGGCGTTGTGTGGCTCAACTCTTGCCACTTACTTTGCGTCAATCAAACTGAGAGGGAAAATTTCAGCGGCGGATATCGCCAACGCTACCCTGGCCGGTGGGGTGGCCATCGGTTCCACCTGTGACATTGCTGTTCCAGGCACAGCTTTTGCCATTGGGATCCTGGCAGGAGTCGTTTCGACTTTCGGCTTTGCAGTCATTCAGGGAAAGCTGACAGATATGACCAAAAAAGTCGATACCTGTGGAGTACTCTATCTCCATGGCCTGCCGGGACTGGTCGGAGGGCTTGCAGCCCTCTTCGTTGTGGGGGGTATCAATTTCAGTGCACAGCTGACCGGGATTCTGGTAACGATTCTTATCGCCGCCACTACCGGAGTGATCAGTGGCAAAATTATTGCTGTATTGGGCCGCAGGGCAGAGCCGTATATCGATGCTGAAGAATTTGAGGGTGAGGAGTGCCTGCAGGGAGTAGATCAACCGTGCCTTGCCGAAGCTGATCTGACAACATAGGCGCTTACCCCGATCGGCTACCGACCGATAACCGTTGCATGAACTACCAGGGGGGCTTTATCGCCCCCTTTTCTTATTCTGCAGAATACAGCATCAATTCTCCACCTTGGCAATCTTCACGTTATTATTCCAACGAAGGTTCAGTCACAATACAAGGCTGTCCGCAAACCTCGAGCTGAACTCTTTCGGCGGAGCCAGTACCAGCTGCAGCCTGTCGAGCCGACCATCTCCAGATCGAAGCAACTCCTGGCACTGACTGAAGAGCCCCTCGGCGCTCTCCAGTCGCTTCCTGAGCTTCTCCAATTGAAGCCGATTTTGAAGCTCGAACAGGCTCAAGGTGACCAGATGCCTGCCTCCAAGGGCCTTTTTGCCAGCAAACCCCACCAGCCTGCCAAGAACTTGGAGAGAGTACCGCCGATGCAGATTCTTTTCTCCCCTACTGATCGCTTCGCAAAAAAACTCGTAACAGACAGGAGGGCGGCCAACTTTCAACCGGCACCCCTGCGGCGTGAGCCACCCTTCCCTCTCATCGAACTCCCCGACGATTTGCCCGGAAACAGCCGCTATCGTCCTGAGCCAGTTACTGTCGACTGATTCCCTGCAGAATCGGATGGCGCAACAGCAGTCGGCACAGACTCGGCAGACGGGCTGGCAGGCGGCGGTCACTACCTCATTGACCTTTGTTTCCAATTCGATGTAGCGCCTTGCAGTTGCATGCAATTCGGTGGAGATGCTGATCATGTTCAGTCTCTCTTGATGACATCGCCGAACGGAAGGCTGTCAAATACTTCTCTGATCTGCGAAAACCCTATTATTGCTCAGCAGGTTTGTGTTGCGGCTGAATATCAGCCTTTCCCTCACCTGCATCTACGGTTGTTTGGTCCTTATCCGGTAAGGGAACAACCGTTGCTCCTCTTGAGCCAACGTTAACAACCGGTGTCGATTGAGGTGGAGAGACTAAAGGGGTGAAGGGCTTATTCATCTCAAGATAGGACTGCCCAGGAATGATGGAAAATGGAAGCACTGGCATTTTTGCTTTGAAGGGGAACCCTGTTGACGGTTGAGTCGCCAATGTAGGCACTGAAGTGACCTGGGGCTTGATCTGGTTAGCCTGACTTTTCTTCAAAAGTTCCTGGAACTGCTTCATCGCAAGTTCGTTTTTCTTTTTCCACTCTTTATACTCCGCAAGCATTTTAACAGCATTTTTATCTCCTGTCTTGGCGGCCTTGTTAAGATGCCACTCCCCTTTTTTCTCGTCCTTTTTAACATCCTTGCCGGTCAAGTAGAGTCTGGCAAGCGCGATGTCGGCTTGAGGGTCATTCTTTTTTGAAGCTGTATCCAGAAGGAATAGTGCTTTATTGACATCCTTTTTCACCCCCTTACCTTCCAGATTCAACAGGGCAAGGTTGGTGGAAGCCTGAGATATCCCGGCATCTGACGCAGCCTGATAAAGTGCTGCGGCTTCTTTTAGTTCTCTTGACGATGCGCCTTTTTTGGTATGCAATAAAAGCGCACGATTGAACTCTTCAACAGCTTTCGGAGGTTGCACTGTTACCGGACGCCTGCGCTGCAGTTCAAGGACTTTTCCTGACTCGCTATACTGTCTCACCTGTTCCCTGAATTCCTCCGGGGTAGGCAAATGGGTTTCCGCTGCAAGCAGCTGTCCGGCACTGCATGCGAACATCAGCAAGGCACTCGTCAATACTGCAATTGTTATTCTCATCATTCTATTCTCCTTCTAGGAGTCTGTCGGGCTTTACATCATCAAGTCCGGCATATCCGTTGTTTTGGTTGTTAGTGTAACGCATTAATATTGTTGATGTAGCTGCTGT
>JAYSLX010000119.1:0-9521 GCA_043725245.1 Geobacteraceae bacterium
AAACGGTATCTGTTGACTGATCAGGATGGCCAGTAGAATCAACTTACGGGTTAAGTTGATTCGGTCAGAATCTCAAGGCCGACAGACTCCTAGAGCAAGTCAAAATCAAAATTCGAGAGTGCGACTAACAATATACTTCTGGAACAATCAAACTTAAGAGCCCCCCGGCAGAACCGGGGGATTACGAAGAACACAATATTACAAAACCCCATGATTTCAACCGATTAAAACCATGAAATTAAATATATTTACTCAGTACAATAGCGTTATTCAGGCGTTAATTAACCAAGAATCCATTAAATATTTCATTGGATTGAAGCTTAACAAGTGCAATTAAACGCAATTTATTCAATGGCACTAAAAATGCTAATCCGGCTCTCGCAATCAATAATTTTTGGAGGTATGTGTATGCGGAGAATTCTCGCCTTGGCATTTTTTTCTTTCTTATTGTCAGTACCGCTGGCCTTGGCAGCAGATGGCCCTTCGCCGTTTCAGCTTACCTATCAGCCGGGCGAGATGGTTTCGTACCCCGAAGCGATCATTTCGAGTACCACAATCACCCTGCTCAATCGCAGTGGAGACGAAGTCTCCGATGTGGCGGTATCCATCCCCGCCCAGGAACCGGTCAGCGACTACACCCTCGTCCTTGGCTTTATCCCAGATGGTTACACGAAGGAATTCCTCAAGACGGTACCAGCTACCGGTGCATCTGCTTCTGCCTCTGAAGCGAGCGTCGTGTGGCACGTGGAGTACACCAATGCTGCCGGTGAACATGCGGCGCTTGATCTTGTCGCAGAACCTGCAAACTGATCGTAACACACGACCCTTACCTCTAAGGAGAATCTGATATGAGAAATGTGCTGAATCAATTGAGTCAGTCTACTGCATCAAGAATTGCCCTGTTAGTCATTGTCCTGCTGACGATGACCGGCACAGTGTGGGCGACACCATCGGTGACATTTACAATCCCGACTAATGACGCATCTGGCGTTCCAGTAGGGACCAACATTCAGGCTACCTTCAGCGAGGCCATAGGTTCATCGGTTCTTAATTCGCAGAATGTAACCCTCTCCAAGAAGTCGAAAATAGTTTCATTCAGTGCCGGCGCCTATCATGCGCTGGCGGTGAGAACCGATGGCACTATTGCCATCTGGAGATATAGCGGCAGTTACATTGATGCGAGGGATAACGTTCCTGCCGGGCTAACAGACGTAAAGGCTGTCGCGGCAGGTGATTATCACTCGGTTGCCCTGAAGAACGACGGCACCGTCGTTGCCTGGGGGGAGAACAGTTTCGGGCAGCTCAATGTGCCTGCAGGCCTTTCCAATGTGGTCGCAATCGAAGCAGGGATGTACCATACCGTTGCCCTGAAGAGCGACGGCACCGTGGTCGCTTGGGGAAATAACGCCTTGGTGCCACCGGGACTCACGGGAGTAAAGGCGATTTCGACATGTAGACTTGAAGCTCTTGCCCTGAAAAATGATGGCACGGTTGTCGGTTGGTCCATTACTGATGGGTCCACCACCACCTATAACAACTCGTACAGGTACCCGGCCATGCCGGCGAACCTTACCGGCGTGGCGGCCATCTCCCAGGGATGGTTTCATGCTTTGGCCCTCAAGTGTGATGGTACGGTTGTCGCTTGGGGTGTGCAAAATATGGGTTTTTACGCACAGATCGTACCCGCGGGACTCACCGGGGTAAAGGCAATTGCCGCCGGCACAGGTCACTCTCTGGCACTTAAAGACGACGGGACTGTTGTCGCTTGGGGAAGAGATAATTCGAACAACCCGGTGAGTGTCGTGCCGGCTGGACTTACCAACGTGGTGTCAATCGCCGCCGGAAGGAATTTTTCCCTCGGTCTTAAGGATGACTGCACGGTTGTCGGGTGGGGTGGCCTCTCCTCTGGCTTCCTGGCTCCTCCATCTCCGATCATTCCTAATGAACCGAGCGAAGTTATCTCAATCGTCGAAGGAGGCACCTTCACACTGTTGCTCAGGAGGGATGGGGCACTGGTTTCCTGGGGAAACAACTCCTATGGTCAGGGCACACCGCCGACAGGGTTGACTGGGGTCAAGCAGATCGCCGCCGGCTACTATCACTCTGTGGCGCTCAAGAATGACGGAACCGTTGCAGCATGGGGTTACAACAATAACGGGCAGACCAACGTGCCGGCCGGTCTCTCAGGAGTAAAGCAGGTTGCTGCCGGGGTTTATTTCACCGTGGCCCTCAAGAATGACGGGACTGTTGTCGCCTGGGGGCAGAATAATTATGGCCAGACCAATGTGCCGTCTGGTCTATCCGGAGTAAAGGCGATTGCTGCCACCTCCAACCATATCCTTGCATTAAAAAGTGACGGTACGGTTGTGGCGTGGGGGTATAATACCAGCGGCCAGTGCAACGTACCGACCGGGTTAACTGGAGTTATAGCCATTGCGGCAGGATCAGGTAATTCAGCCGCACTAAAAAGTAATGGGACTGTCGTGGTCTGGGGAGATAACACCTATGGTCAGTGCAACACTTCAGGATTGACCGATATAACTGACGTAGCTTTGGGAGGGTATGCTACCATCGCATTGAAGAGTGATGGAACGGTCGTGTCATTGGGCACGCTTTGGGTTTTTGGCTCCCAGGTGGTAATGCCTGCGAATCTCAGTGGCGTCAGGAAACTTTCCGCAAACAATGGGCTTGCTGCTGCACTTAAGACAGACAACACGGTTGTCGTCTGGGGCGCCGACAACAATGGTGCCTCGACCGTGCCGTACTCCTACCGGAACGCCAACATCTACGAACATCCCATAAGTGGAACCGTATCCTATGATTCGGCCATGAAGACGGTAACATTTACCCCTGTAACCTCGTTGATTCCGGGCATGTATGTTGCTGATGTGGCAGCGGTCCGGAATACGGTGGGAGAGTATCTTGCCGCTCCGGCAGTAGTGAACTTCACCACCGAGAACTATGATCCGATTGCAGAAAATCCTACTTTTCCTCCTGTGGTCTATCCAACGTGCCCAAGTTCGAACTACACAGTCACCGGCACTGTTGCCGGTGGCATTGGCGGCATCATTAGCTGCGTCTCACCGATCGCTTCCGGAGCTAACTCCACGTGCACCATCTTCCCTGCCACGGGCTACCAGCTCACAATGCTCACCGACAATGGCGCCAACGTGACCGGCCAGATCATTAACAATAGCTATTCGGTAAGCAATGTCACTGCCAATCACTCAATAGTTGCTACTTTTGCCGACGTAATTCCGCCGATTCTTGTCATCCCTTCCAACCTTGTACTCGAAGCAACCTCAACTGAAGGCGCCACTGCCACTTTCACGGCAACGGCAACGGACAATGTTGATCCGAATCCTACCGTGACCTGCGTACCGGAATCCGGCAGCCCCTTCGCTCTGGGGGAGACCATTGTCGTCTGCACCGCCAGGGACGCCAGCAACAACAGCGCCACCGGTAGTTTCAAGGTAACCGTAAATGACACCACACCGCCGGCACTCACCGTTCCGGCAAACAAGACCATAGAAGCAACCGGTCCGCTGACTGCCGTCGCCATTGGCCAGGCCACTGCCACCGACATCTTTGCCGTCACCGTCACCAACGACGCACCGGCTTCTTATCCGGTCGGCCTCACCATCGTCACCTGGACCGCCACGGATGCCAACGGCAACGTGACCACCAAGCAGCAGAAGATCACCGTTCAGGATACCATCGCACCGGTAGTCACCCCGCCGGCCAACATGACGATTGAAGCAACCGGGACCATGACTCAGGTCACCGTCGGCTCTGCAACCGCCACCGATGCCGTCGGCGTAGTCTCCCTGACCAGCAACGCTCCGGCAACCTTCCCTCTGGGTGACACCATCATCACCTGGACCGCCAAAGACGCTGCCGGCAATACCGGCACCGCAACCCAGATCATCACCGTAAAAGACACCACTCCACCGGTTCTGGCAGGACTTGCCAACCAGCTCCTTGAGGCCACTTCACCTTCTGGCGCCACTGCAACCTTCAACGTCACAGCCACAGACACCATTAACCCGGCACCGGTTGTTACCTGCTCGGCAACATCCGGCAGCACCTTCGCTCTCGGTGAAAATACCATTACCTGCACTGCCAGAGACATCAATGGCAATACCGCATCCGGCACTTTCACCATCAAGGTGCAAGATACCACTCCGCCGGTGTTGAACGTACCCGCGAACATCACGGTACTACTGAACACGTCCCTTACCGCGCCGGCAGTGCAGGCGTTCCTCAACGGTGCAACCGCCACTGACATCGTTGACCGCTCTGTTACCATCACCACCACGACGCCGGCGCTCAATACTGTGGGCGTTAAGGTCGTGACCTTCACTGCCGTTGACGACTTCGGCAACAAGACCACACGAACCGCCACGATCAATGTTGTGTACGGATGCGGTGACACCTATCTCAATAATCAACAGACCGATTATCTGACCCCGGTCAACCTTCTCAAACCCTTCAAGCTCGGGTCCACGATACCGGTCAAGCTCCATCTCTGCGACGCAAACGGCATAGATACGCTTATCGCTCTCCCCCGCCTGTTTCTCCAGCAGTTTTCGGGCGCCGAGCCTGTGGGAGACCCGATCGAGGTAACTTCCACCAGCGGTGCTGACACCGGAAACTACTTCCGGATTTCAGGAAATCATTACATGTACAACCTCTACACCAAGAGCCTGACTTCCGGTACGTACCAACTGCAAGCCGTCCTTGAAGACGGTACCATGCGTACAATACCTCTCTTGCTGAAGCAGTAACGATAGGCATTTCCTCTTACTCCGGGTCCCTGTAGTACTCCCCAGACCCGATCCCCCAGCTCTTTCCATGAGCTGGGGGTTTTCTTTTCCAAAATGCGGTACTGGTAAGAGCTTGATTGCTATAGATGAGTGTTGCCAAAGAGTTAAAAAATAACTGACGATACACAAACATTTCGTTTAAAGATAACGAGCGGAATGAAGTAAGCCTGCAGAAGAAACATCCCAGATGACATGTATCAAAGAGCATTCTCGTCATTATTACAGTCATGTGTCATTGACATTTACTCGTCTTTATGTTTAATACCTGCATATCAATTTAAAAAGGAGAATAGTCAATGGCAACAATTATAGAGATGGCAGCCGAAATATTAACCGCACATGCATCCAGCTCCCCCATGACCGGTGATGAACTGATCGCAGAACTCCATAAGATTCATGCAGCGCTTCAGGCTCTTGAATCTGCTCAGACTAATCCTGCATCAGTTGAGGAAGCAAAGGCTTCTATAACTATTAAGGATGCATTCAAAAAGAATGAAGTAATCTGTATGATATGTGGTAAGGGAGGGATGAAGGTCCTTACTCGTCACCTGAGCTCAGTACATAACCTTAAGCCAAGAGAATACAAGAAGCAGTTTGGAATCCCCAGGACACAATCCCTGTCAGCAAAGAGCTTGACCGAGTCAAGGAGAAAGACTGCCCAGGAGAAGGGTCTTGCAGATAACCTGGTAAAGGCCAGAGCGGCAAAGGCCGCCAATCTTGCCAATAAGGCCAAGCCTGCAAATGCACCAAAGTCACCTGCAAAAACAAAGGCACCTGTTAAGGCTAAGGCAGTAAAGCAGAAATAGCAGGTAATTACTTAAATGAACTAGAGAAATCAGCTGGATTGAACTGGAGAGAACCCGTTTTTTCAGTCTTTGAACTTTTGAGAAAGCGGGTTTTTTTACGCCTATCCCATCGATGATTCATCCAGAAAGTAGCGCTAGATGGAAAAAAATGAAAGCGGTAACCTCCACGCGCAGGTTCTGAAGCCAATCCATTGGATAGTCGTGTATGTTGTGCTTGCTATCAACATCACCTGGGCAAACTGGCTATCACCGGTTCCATGGGCAGACGACTTCGGCGGTCTAGGCCTAACAACTACGTTGATGGATCGCGAAAGCTGGAAATATTGTATCAGTGACAACTGGGGATTTGCCCATACAGCCCTTCACTACTTGTTGACCAAACTGACAGGTGATCTCTGGCTTTCAAGCCGTCTGATCTGCGCCCTGTCACTGGTTTTTTTGATCTATCTTTCCGAAAAGGTAATGCGTTGCACATGGAAACGGAAAACGAACGGGTAACGGCCGTTATGGTTCGGGATGAAATTAGCGGCCAATTGACTCGTCATCAAGCTGACTACGTGTTTTCCACCATGCCGGTACGCGAGCTCATTACCGCCATGGGGAAAGCTGTGCCTGAACCTGTTAAAGAAGTCGCTTCAGGACTTGTTTACAGAGACTTTATAACCGTTGGACTCCTTTTGAAAAAGCTCAAGATCAAAAACGAAACAAATCAAAAGACAGTTAATGACCTAATACCAGATAACTGGATTTATATCCAAGAGCGAGAGGTGAAATTGGGCAGGTTGCAAATATTTAATAACTGGAGTCCTTATCTGGCACAAGATCCAAATAAGGTCTGGATTGGCCTTGAATACTTCTGTAACGAAGGAGACGAACTCTGGTCAATGACAGATGATGATTTTACCAGTTTTGCCATCAGAGAATTGTCCAGTATAGACATTATCAATCAGGAAGACGTACTTGACTCGACGGTGCTGAAAATGCCCAAAGCCTATCCGGCATATTTTGGGAGCTATGATCAATTTAATATTGTGCGGGAATACACCGACCGCTTTGTAAACCTATTCTTGATTGGGCGCAACGGTATGCATCGCTATAATAATGCAGATCATTCGATGCTAACTGCGATGACTGCTGTCGACAACATTATTGCAGGACAAACCGATAAGAATAATATCTGGCAGGTGAATGCCGAAGAAGAGTATCAAGAGGTTAATTCTTCAAAATGATTTCTTTCGTAGTGCGGTTGGGCAATACTGGAATGAACTAGAGAAATCAGCTGGATTGAACTGGAGAGAACCCGTTTTTTGAAGTCTTTGGACTTCCGAGAAAGCGGGTTTTTTCATCTCTATACCCTTCGATACTTGTCAATGGTTCCTGATCCGTGCCAGACATGACGGGTACTTCCTTACACTGTGACCGGGATCATCGGCGCTGAATAATTTTGTTACCAGGTTGTCGATATTCTCGCGGTCATGTTCGTTGATCAGAGAGAATTTGAAGCCGGTAAGGAAGTTCTTGCTTGAAGGCGCCGGATAGGAGTATACGGACTTTGAGAGGACCGGGACTACCCGTTCTGTCTCATCAGGGTAGATAAACACTACGATTGCCATAGTGTCTTCTTGAACATGAAAAGGGGTCTTTAACTTAAACCCTCCTGCACTCAGGCTGAGTTCCTCTGAGACATGCTTACCATTGATTTTTTTGGCTTCGTGAATCACCCGGAAAGCGCCGGTATTGTCGACGACAGAACAATATATCGGCAGACGAACCGATATTCGGCGGTGTATCCGCTTTTCCATTGCCGTCAGTCGTTCAAACAATCTCACCCTGACATAAGGACGTTCTTCATGGCTGCAGATAATCCCGTTATATGCAAAGACTTTGTCCCCTATTTCCCGTGATATCGACACCTGCGTCCCAACCGGGAGATGATTTAACCTCGGTTTTACTGCTGCAGGAAAAACAATCCGCATGTCGGAATCGGCTACCTTCGCAACCACCGCACCCTCGACCATTGTGTATCCACAAGGCGTGTTCACGGAAAACGATATATGCATGCCAGTAGTAAAAACCTTATCAAGTGCTCTCATAGTGACGACCGTCCCTCCATGCAGTGCATTTTAGTAACGTATCGACAACTCAATGAAAGACTTGATTTATTTTATCTTGTCACTCCCCCACACCCGTGCCAGAAGGTCTGCGCTTTTCCGTCAATATCAGCAAAGCAGGAAGAAAGAGCAGGAACGCGGCAACAACAGCAGTCATCCCGAGCGACATAACTGCGCCGATACTGAATACCCCCTGATGGCGGGCCACCATCAGTGCACCGAAACTGAAAAGTATGGTCAGTGCATTTAACAGAACCCCTACTCCGGCGCTGCTGGTAACCACCTGGAGCGGTGCCTCCTCCTCTTTCCGGTGACGGTTGATGATGTAAATGGCAGAATCGACACCTACCCCCAGCAACAGGGGCATGACGATAATATTCGCAACGTTGAAACGTATACCTGCCAGCCACATCCCTCCGACCATCAGGAGCATGCCGGCCACCAGCGGCAACAGGCCCAGCAGCGCGAACTTGAAGCTCCTGAAGGTAACCAGCAGGATGACGGCAATTCCGGCGAATGCATAGGCAAAGGCCCGCAGATAGGCGTCCCGCAGTATATTCATCGATTCGAAGACATTGACCGGTTCGCCGGTAAGGTTGGGAACAACCGTCCTGATCTGGGCGATGAAATCGGCCAGGGGCTCACGATCAAAGATCTCGTTTTTCGGCGCAACCTGCAGAAGAAGCTTTCCGCTCTTGCCGACAAAACGTGACGTCAACTGCTCGGGCACATCTGCGGAGGCGATCGGTGCAGCCTCCAAGCTCTCTTTAAGAGCTGTTATCTTCCCCGGGAACTGGGCAAACATGCTCCCCTGAAACTCCCGGAGCATCCCCAGGGCGTTCTTCTCCTTCTCCTTTTCCAGCGAACCGAAGAAACCGTCCAGAGTCTTCAGAAAACCAGCCGCTGATGCCGCTTCAGGCGCCATCCGCCCCTGCAGGGCGATCTTCAGCTTTGAGACCCGATCGCGGAACCCCTCGAACACGGCAGGAAGTTCCATCACCCGAAGGTCCTCCTCGTAGGGGAGCGGCCTGACATCCGCAAGAACCTTTTGAAGAGCTGCCAACTCCTTCAGCTTTGCACTCTGCTCTTCCGGCACGAAGCTGAGGAGGCTCACCACATGATCCACGGCAGGCAGTTTTTCGATCTTCTTCGTCAGCTCTGCCGCCTCAATCGGGTTGCGTGCCGTAGCCACGGCAAAGTAGCCCGAGTTCTCCTTGCTCCGCATGAGCTTGTAGGCATAGTTGACCGATTCGAGCCCTTTTGCCTGGAGGTTCATCATATTGTAGTCGAACCCGGTCCGGCTCAGGGGCCACGCAGAGAGGATTGCCAGAGAGACGGTCACAGCAACGATTCCCCATGGCCTTGAAAAAATGGCAGAAAGACGCGGATGGGTAACCTCGGAGGGGTCGTTCAATGATGCCTGCTTCGGGGGCTTTCGGTAAGGCACCATCAGAACAAGCGCAGCCGGCAGCACGGTAAAGGTGCTGATGACGCAGAAAACGATACCGCCGGCCGCAATGATTCCCAGCTCGGCAATCCCCTTGAAATCGGTAAAGGCAAAGGTGACAAAGGCAAGGGCCACGGTAGCGGCTGCCATGACTATGGCGAGGATGTTGCGCGAAACCCCGGAATCTATGGCCTCGTAGTGTGAAAGACCGCTCCTCAGCCCCTCCTGGTAACGGAGCACCACCTGGATGCCGTATTCGATTCCAAGCCCGATCAGCATGACCGCAAAAGCCATGGAGAGGATATTCAGATGCCCCACTGCCAGGGTGGCA
>JAYSLX010000120.1:0-3057 GCA_043725245.1 Geobacteraceae bacterium
ACAGCAGCTACATCAACAATATTAATGCGTTACACTAACAACCAAAACAACGGATATGCCGGACTTGATGATGTAAAGCCCGACAGACTCCTAGAAGGAAATATCTCTCCTCGATGGCCTGAGCAGGTACAAAGTTCTTAAGCTTTGCCGTTGCAATCCGAAGAGTATTCAAAATGGTACCGATTCCGACAAGGAGCTTTATTTAATGCAAAATGCAAATACTGCCGTTCTCTTGGAGAGCGATACCAATGAACTGGAAATAGTCGAATTTCGCATCGATGAATACGATCATGAAGGGAAGATTGTCCCCTGCTACTATGGTGTCAACGTTGCAAAAGTAAGGGAGATCATCCGCCTTCCCCACCTCTGGAAGGTTCTAAACAGTCATCCTGCCCTCCCTGGGATGATCAAGCTGCGGGACAAGGTCATCACCGTTGTCGATCTTGCGGTCACGTTGAACAAACCTGTCGGAGACCTTAAAGCTGACAGGATTATTGTGCTTGAGTTTAACCGCCTGGTTGTAGCCATACTGGTACATTCGGTATCTCGCATTTATCGAATCTCCTGGGAGCAGGTTGAGCCACCGGTCAAGACCGCCAGCAGCAATCAAGTGACCGGGCTGGTTAAGATGGACAACCGGATAATTCTTGTTCTCGATTTCGAAAAGATAGTTGGGGAGCTTTACCGTGAATACGCACTGAATGACGACATCGCCTTACTTCCCGAAACCATTCAGACCGTTGACCGGAGCAGGTTCAATGTACTCGTAGCTGATGACTCACCGTTTATACGAAACACCATGTGTGCATCGCTCCGTGCTGCCGGATATAATGTTATCGAGGCAGAAAACGGGGAGGAAGCCCTGAATGTTGTTTTGGAGAGATATGAAAAGTCAAAACAAAAGGGAGTATCCTTCAGGGAGGTGCTCTCACTACTTATAACCGATATTGAAATGCCGAAGATGGATGGCCTTCACCTTACATCCCGTATAAAAAAGGATGAAACTCTCAAAGAATTGCCAATAATTATCTTTTCATCTCTTGCCAGCGAGGACAATATCCGTAAGTGGCAGGCACTTGGAGCTGCGGGGATACTAACCAAACCTGACCTTCCGAAACTTGTTGCGCTGACTGACAGTTTGATTCTCAAATAATATAAATCTCTTGCAAAAGTCTTGAGAAGTTTCTAACAGCCTCATAATCCTATTTCCCTACCTTTTGTGTCGCGAGGGATGCACATTGAGATCCAATCTTCTTATAGTCGATGACGAACAGATGATCCGGGATCTTCTGTCTATGACTCTGTCACGACAGAAGTATACCTGTTTCCAGTCAAGTAATGCAGAAGAAGGCCTGGCAATACTCAAAGAGCACGATATTGACCTGGCGTTGCTTGACGTGATGATGCCTGGGACTTCCGGACTTGAGCTTCTTCGTGATCTGAAAGCCGCAAGCCCGGATACTGCAGTACTTATGATCACTGCCCTTAGCGATATGGAAACTGCCCTCAACTGCATCCACCTGGGTGCCGACGATTACATTACCAAACCGTTCAGTATCGACAATATCGTTCTAAAGGCAAACAATGCCTTGGAAAAACGGAGACTTATCCATGAAAACCGAAAATACCAGAATGAACTTGAATTAAAAGTCCTTGAACAGACCCGCCTTATCCGCGCAGCCATGGAGGAAATAAACATCTCTTATGAGAGCACACTGACCGCACTGGTCCGTTCGCTGGATGCACGAGAGAGCGAAGTCGGGTCGCATTCTGAACGTGTTATGAATTACACCCTAGTGTTGGCAAGACACCTTGGAATCGGTGAGCCTGAGTTGTCGATCATCGGAAAGGGAGCTCTACTGCATGATATAGGCAAGATCGGCGTATCCGACAACATTCTACTGAAACCGGGCAAGCTGACACAAGAAGAATGGATTGAAATGAAGAAACACCCAAAGGTTGGATACGATATCCTTTCAGACATAAAGTTTTTAAAGGGAGCGTCAGAATTTATTCTCACTCATCATGAGCGCTACGACGGAACAGGCTACCCAAACCGCCTGAAAGGGGATGAAATCCCTCTATCTGCCAGGATTTTTGCGCTTGCAGATA
Organism: Geobacteraceae bacterium; assembly: GCA_043725245.1. Lineage (GTDB taxonomy): Bacteria > Desulfobacterota > Desulfuromonadia > Geobacterales > DSM-12255 > Geoanaerobacter. The sequence continues at coordinate 2,113 of JAYSLX010000120.1, forward strand.
CACTCGATGCAATGACCTCAGACCGTAGCTACCGTAAGGCTCTCCCATTCCAAACCATGATCGATGAGGTGATCAGGTGCAAAAATACCCAGTTTGACCCGCTTATTGTCGATCAGTTCCTCAATATCCCCCGCGAAAAATGGGAAGAGGTTGCAGGTCACAAGTTGCTCTGATATGAAGAGCATAGTTCCCGTCAAGACCGACAGGTTTTTTTGGTGGTGACCGTTTCCTGTCCCTGCTCTACGAAGATCCTCAATTCCTCGAAACATCATAATCCTCCTCTTGCAGATTGTATTCAAGCACACTCCTCAGAAATCAGGAGCACCAAGAAATACTGAGTTAGAAGTTAAGATGTGCCGGAGTTATTCTCAGGCTGGGAGTACTCTTTGAGCAAGGATGTGATGAATTGCGCTTGGATCAAAATTTCCGACAGCCCATCGCAGAATCTCTGAGGCAGGCGCTGAAAAAAGCTCATTGGGAGGGCTTTGGCCGAGAAACTCCAGCGCAGCAACAATGAGTGCGCTTCCCCTCTTTCTCAGGTTGCTCCCTTGGGCCAGCGAGACTGCGTTGCCCCGCTTGGAGAGCTTACACCCGCCGGGACCTGTCACCAGCGGAAGGTGGCAATAGTAAGGGGTTGGATAAGAGAGGAGCCTCTGAAGATGTATCTGACGGGGGGTTGAGGAGAGAAGGTCACAGCCGCGAACTACCTGGTTGACACCCTGCTCTGCATCGTCAACCACCACGGCCAACTGATAGGCAAAAAAAGCGTCAGCTCGCTTTACCACGAAATCGCCACAGGCTTTTGCCAGGTCGTAGGACTGCTCACCCATTACCATGTCCCAAAATGTGACCGGATGGTCCCCTACCCGTACCCGATAGGCCCTGGGCTGCTTTCCGCAAGTTAGGCCGCTACGGCAGGTCCCAGGGTAGACCGTTTCATTCTCG
>JAYSLX010000121.1:0-15212 GCA_043725245.1 Geobacteraceae bacterium
GAGGGGAAGGGTGGGGGAGCTGAGTGCCAGGTAGATGACCGGCTGATCTGCCGGATTGACCTTCTGGTAGGAGGGAGGGTTCGGCATGTCCTGCGGAAGCTGGCGTGCGGCCTTGGAGATGGAGGCCTGGACGTCCTGCGCTGCAGCGTCGATATTTTTATCCAGCGAAAATTTGAGGGTGATAACCGATATCCCCTGACCATTGGTAGAGGTCATGGAGTCCAGGCCGGCAATGGTGGAGAACTGCCGCTCAAGCGGCGTTGCCACTGCAGAGGCCATGGTATCGGGATTTGCTCCCGGCAGGTTTGAGGTCACCTGGATGGTCGGGTAGTCGATGCTCGGCAGGTCGTTCACCGGTAGCAGTCGATAAGCCGCGACCCCGAAGATCATCACCGCCAGCATGATGAGCGATGTCATGACCGGGCGTTTTATACAGAGTTCCGAGATATTCACTTCTGAGATCCGGCGGCTTTCTGTTCCGGTTTGCCCGGTTGACGGATCAGTACCGGTGCTCCCGGCATGAGTCGCATCTGGCCGTCAATCACCACCTGCTCGCCCGGCTTTAAACCCTGCTCAATGACCGTCATGCCGTTGAAGGTGACGCCTGCTTTCACCGGGCGGAGATCTGCAGTGTTGTCGGGTTTCACCACGAAGAGATACTGCCCCTGTTGTCCGGTCTGGACTGCCTGACCCGGAACGACCGTTGCGTCGGTCAGGGTTGCAAGCGTAAGCCTGACCGTGGCGAACTGACCCGGCCAGAGTAGTTTGTTGGTATTTTTGAAGGTCGCCTTGAGTTTGATGGTGCCGGTTGTCTGATCCACGGCGTTGTCGAGAAAGGTAACCTTCCCTTTTTCGGAGGGGCCGTTATCACCGGAAGGGGCAGTCTCCGCAAACAGCCGACCGGCGGAAAATTGTCCGCGGACTCGGCCAAGTTCCCGCTCCGGGATAGTGAAGGCAACGGCAATGGGGGCCATCTGGTTGATGGTAACCAGTGAAAGGGTGTCATTGGCTTTTACTACATTCCCGGAATCGATGAGGATATTTCCGGTGCGGCCTGTCATCGGGGAGCGGATGGTGCAGTATGAGAGCTGGACCTTCAGGTTCTGGATGTTCGCCTGCTGGGATAAAAGATCTGCGGCAAGGGCATCGGCCTGGGTCCGGTAAGCATCGTATTGCTCAGCGGTGACGATACCATCTTTAACCAGCCTGGCGTAGCGGTCTGCATTGGTCTGGGCGTTGGTCAGCTGAACCCTTGTCCGGGCAAGGTCAGCCTCCGCCTTTTTGAGTGCCGCTTCAGAGGGGCGCGGGTCGATGGTGAAGAGGGTCTGCCCCTTTGCTACTTCCTGCCCTTCGGTGAAATGGACATTCATCACCTCGCCGTTGACCATTGACTTGACCGAGACCGAAACCAGCGGTTCCACGTTGCCGATGGCCTCCAGCTGAACCGATACGGTCAGCTTCGTGGCGGATGCTGCGAGGATGGGGGATGGCGGTCGCCCTTTGGGAGGCTCCTGCTTCTTCCCCTGTCCACAGGCGACCATCGAAAGAGCGAGCAGAAAAATGCAGCTTGCATGAGAAAAGCGGGTCATTATTTTAACGTGCCTTCCCATAGAGTTGGTCCGCCGCGGTTGTGGTTACTGTAATCCCCTCGCGTTCCAGAAGTTCACCGGTAGCCTTCCAGAGCTGGCTGATGGCCGTTGTGTAGGCGACCTGAGCCTTGATCTGGTTGCTGCGGGCCGTGGCAAGGTCGTTTTCCACGTCCAGGACATCCTTAGTGGTACCAAGCCCCACTTCGTTTTTCTTTATGTAGGCTTTGAGGCGTTCCTCGGCATAGGCCCTGCCGCGATCGGTTACATCCAGCTGCTTGTAGCTTGACTCTATAGCACGCAGTGCGGTCCTTACCTCGGCAGATATGGATGACTGGAGGCTTTCGAGCTGGGTCCTTGCCTGATCGGTTTTCAGGCGGTTCTTTATGTAGTCGTTCTCGGCGGCCTGGTTGCCCAATGGATAATCCAGCTGGAGTCCGACGCTCCAGACCGGGTAGTCGGTGGAGCCGACGCGTTCCATATTGCGTCCGTAGGACTGGCCGAGACCGGTTACGGCAGCGCTGGAGGTGAAGGTAAGGTCAGGCTGGGTACGACTCTTTGCCACTCGGGTCTGTAACTCGCCTGCAGCAATCTGGCTTTTAAGATCATCCAGTTCGGGCCGCTCAGCCAGAGCCCTCTTGACTGCCACATCTTCGTTCATCGTGAACAGATCCCGGTTGGGGATGTCGGTCGGTATGATATCTTTGAGATCGTTGATCTGCAGCAGAACCCGGATGACGTCTACTTCGTCGCGGACCGATTTCTCGGCATCGATCACGTCTTTCTCCCGGGATGCAGCGCCGAACTGGGCATTCAGATTTTCCATGGCTGGGAGTACACCGGCACTCACCCGTTTATCGGTTTCACCCATGACACGCTTTGCCAATTCCAGTGATACCTTCTTTGATTCCAGGTCATCGCGGAGGCTCTGGAGCTTAAAGTACTCACTCCGGACTTGCGCCACCGTTGTAAGGAGTTTTCCTTTGAAGCGCTGCAGCGACCCGTCTTTGGCGAGAACTGCCGCCTGAATGTTCAGTTCGGTCGTCTCACGGCCGAAGTTTTTCAGCAGTGGCTGGTTAAAGAAGAGGGTGAGATCAGATTGCCAGTAATCCTTCATGGTGAAGGCTGACTTTGAATTGGTATTTGTGTAGTAGTTGTTGAAGGTCAGTCCCAGGGTGCCACCGGTAGGGATGAGGCGGTAGACGCCCGGGCTCAACTTGAAGAGCTGTTGCTCATAGGATGATACCCCTCCACTGGAAATGGTGTTTGCAGGGAAGGAGGTGGAGTCCTGATAACTGGTGTTAAGGGTCAGATGTGTTTCATAGATCGCCCGGTTTTTCCGGATATCTGCTTCAGCCTGAGCTGGATTATAGAGCTCGGTCTTTACATCAAGGTTTTTCTCGACGGCCATACGGACCGCCTCCTTAAGTGTCAGGTTGAGTACCCCGGTTTCGGCGTGAGAGGAGCTGACAGTCAACAACAGTGAAGCTGCGGTAATAATAGATGACAAATGCTTACGAGGCATTGTTTCACTTCCTTTCTCAGGTATTCTGCGAATCTATAGCGTTAAGTCCTGCACAAGTAGATGGTGTAGCGTAGTTAAGGTGTCGGTTCAAGTTAATTTTACGTCAGTTGTCGGATCAGTGTGCAGCTACTCCTTCTGTCTGGTGGCTTGGCCTCTTCAGAAGGAGCAGGAGCGGCATGATAGAGAGGAAAGCGATCCCGACGATCCAGAATATATGGTTGTAGGCAAGCGCCCCTGCCTGTTTGAGGGCCGTGCCATAGGCAATCTTGAGCGAAAGCGCATCTGCCGTTGTCGCTTCGATACCTTTAGCGATCAGACTCTGCTTAATCTGTGAAGCCTGCATCTGCCAGGTTGTGCTGTAGGGGTTGATGTTTCCTACCAGTGAGTTCTGGTAAAACTGCCCGTATCGACTGAGGAGTGTCGCTGAAACCGCAATCCCCACGCTTCCCCCGATGTTCCGGAGCAGGTTGAAGATGCCGGTGGCGTTTCCCATCTCCATTTTCGGTATGGACGAGAGCGTGACAGTGGTCAGCGGTACAAAGATCATCGCCAGTCCGATACCCAGCACTACCCTCGGCCAGACATAGTCTCCATATGAACCTTCCAGGTTAAGCCCCTGCATCATGAACATGGCTATCGCGCCTATTGAGAGCCCCGCAAGGACGATCTTCCGCGCATCGCGCTTCGCAAGCATGGCACCGACGAACGGCATTGTGACCAGTGTGGCCACACCGCCTGGTGCCATTACCATCCCTGCATCGGTTGCCGAGTACCCCATCAGGGTCTGAAGGAAAAGAGGAATCAACATGATGGAGCTGTAGAGGCAGAACCCGACTACGAACATGATAAGGTTTCCGGCTGAAAATGAAACGTTTCTGAAAAGGCGAAGGTTGACTATCGGGTGCTCGTGGTTCAGCTCGACGAAGATTAATGTGAAAAGTGCAACAACCGACACGATACCGAATGCGATAATAAAGGGGGAATTGAACCAGTCCTCCTGATGTCCCTTGTCCAGAACGACCTGAAGCGCACCGAGCCCAACTGTGAGGAGCCCTAGCCCCCACCAGTCGATGCTCGTGGCCTTCTTGGCTTGACGAAGGTATGCCGGGTCAAAGATGAAGAAGCTGCACATGATTATGGCAAAGGCGCCGATCGGGATATTGATGTAGAAGATCCATCGCCAGTTGAGGGTGTCGGTGATCCACCCCCCCAAAGCAGGGCCAACGATCGGGCCGAACATGGCGCCGATGCCGAAGATGGCCATGGCCATCCCCTGTTGTTTCGGGGGAAAGGTCTCCATCAGAATCGCCTGGCTGATGGGAATCAAGGCGCCTCCGGCTGCACCCTGCAATACCCGAAAGGCGATCAGGGCTGCCAGGTTGGGTGCTGCCCCGCAGAGGAGCGAGGCAATGGTAAAGAGTATGATACAGGTAAACAGAAACCGTTTGCGTCCGAAACGCCGAGAGAGCCAGCCGGTCATCGGCAGGACAATGGCATTGCTCACCAGGTAGGAGGTCAGTACCCAGGTGATCTCGTCCGTGCCGGCGTTAAGGCTTCCCTGCATATGGGGGAGCGCCACGTTGGCCACCGATGTGTCGATGATCTCCATGATGGTGGGGAGCATCACCGTAATGGTGATGAGCCACTTGTTTATCGGCTTCTGGATGTAATCGGTCATGTATTGATCTTGTAGGGGCAAATCTTGTGTTTGCCCTGATTTTGGGCGATCACAAGGATCGCTCCTACAGAAACGGGATCATCTCCCGCAAAACATCGCCGGTCTTTCGCTCAACCAGGACAACAGGGATGACGCTCATCCCGACCCGCAGAAGGTGTTCAGGGTCAGATGACGGGTCAATAGCTATCTTGACCGGGATACGTTGGACCACCTTTACATAGTTGCCGGTTGCATTTTCCGGTGGAAGGAGAGAGAAGGCGGCGCCGGTACCGGCCATTATGCTCTCAACCTTTCCGGTGAAGAGCCTCTCAGGGTAGGCATCGACCTTTAATTCGACTTTCTGGCCCCGGCGTATGTGTGTAAGCTGGCTCTCTTTGTAGTTTGCAGTAACCCAGGCATCAGTTAGCGGAACCACTGACATGAGCGGCTGGCCGATCTGGACGATATTCCCCTGCTCTACGCCCTTTCTGGTGATGAAACCGTCCGTTGATGCATATATTCGGGTATAGGACAGTTTGAGTTGAGCCTCGGCAAGGGTTGCCTGCTTAAGCTGGATCTTGGCGCTTGCGTCCCCGCCTGCCTGGCCTGCAATCACTCGCGCCTTTCGGAGCAACTCTGAGGCTTCGGCAAGCTGCGCAGCGGTAACACGCTGCATAGTCTCCAGGCGTTCAAGCTGCTCCTTTGGGATCACGTCACGCTCGAAGAGTGTCTTGCCCCTTGTCAGGTCTGATCTTGCCTGCTCTGACTGAGCTTCGGCTCTCCGGACCGCGGTCTGCGCCACCGCCACCTGGCTGGTTTCGCCACCAGACTCGTTTCTGGCTACCTGCACATCTGCCGCTGCCTTATCCAGCTCTGCACGGTAATCGGCCGGGTCGATCTCGACGAGCAGATCACCTTTTTTTACTGCTTGGTTATCCTGCACCAGCAAGCGGACAACCCGGCCCTGAACCCGGCTGGCGATGGGATGGATGCGGGCTTCGATAAAGGCGTTGTCTGTCTCGATATGTGTCTGGTGCCTGATCCACCAGCGGAGACTGAGACCGGCAAAGACGATGCCGAGAAGAAACAGGATGACGATTGCCTTCCGCTTTTTCCTGTTGCTGTCCGGCGGTGATGGCTCAGCGATATCAGTTCCATTTCCGCTATTTGTGTTGTGTAATTCGTCACTCATTTCATCTCCTACAGGTCGCCCATGGCGCGTTTCACCCGGGCAGAGGCGGTCTGGAAGTCGTATAATGCTTGGTAATGCTCGGTTTTTGCCTGGGTCAGCAGGGTTTGGGCATCCAGGACTTCGGTTGCGGTGCCGACCCTTGCCTGGTAGCGGTCGCGGTTTATCCGGAGGTTCTCATCGCTCTGACGGATTGAGGTCTGAGTTACGGCAATCCGCTCACGGGCAATCCGTGCATCGTTTATGGCAGTGGCAAGCTCCAGCCCAATCTGCGCCTCGGCCTGGCGAAGCGTATCAGCTGCCTTTGCCCGCCCCTGCAGAGCAAGCTGGCGATGTGCGCTGGTAGCGAACCCGTCGAAGATGTTCAGCTTAAGACCGATGGTCGCCGACAGGATCGTCTGCTCACGCACCTTGTCGTTCTGAACGTAATCCACTCCAAGCCTGGTGAAGAGCTCGGGAAAGAAGGAGCTGCGCCTTTCGGCAACCTCGTAATCGCTCGCCTCCAGGGCTTTCCTGAGGGCAAAAAGTTCAGGGCGATTGGCAAGTGCCCGATTCCTCTCTGCAGCAAAGGTTTCAGAAAGTGCCAAGTCCGCACCTTCGTCCAGCTCTGCACGGTGTGATGGCTCGGCACCGGTAAGGTAGTTCATCTGGAGCCAGAGGTTTTCCCGACGGTTCTCCGTGACCAGGAGTTTCTGGCGTGCAGAGGCGAGTCGGACCTCCGCCTGAAGCACGTCGTTTCGGGTCACTACTCCCTGTTGATAGAGTGTTTCGGCGATACTCTTGTGTTGAGTCACCTGTGCCACTTCTTCCTCGGCATCCTTGACCAGTCTCTGTGCCTCCAGAATGCCAAAGTAGGTGCCGATGATCTGCAGGGCAATATCCTGTTCGCGGGCTATGACATTATCTCCTGCCGCTTCGGCGCCGGCCCTGGCGATCTGTTGTCTGGCGTCCCTGCGTCCGAAGTCGTAGATGGTGTAGTTGAGGGAGGTGCTCACAAAACCGAAATCAGCCTGTTGGGTTTCGGCCGATCGCCCGTTGATCTGGACTGCCTGGGCCTCCTGCTGCATCGTGAATCCTCCCTGGGTGTCGATTCGGGGATAGAGCGCAGAGTCGGCCTGCCTGACGTTTGTCCTGGCGATAGCCCTCTCCTGACGTATGATGGAGAGCGTAGGATTGTTGCGTGAGCCGCTCTCAAGGCACTCCTTCAAAGTGAGCGTTTCGGCAGGGAGAGTGGTGGGGAGTACCATGACGACCAGGCAGGCAATGTTAAGCAGGAAGCGGGGCATACACACTCCTTTCTCCTCTAAGTAACTGCAGAAGCCTGACAAGTTCCGAACGGTCAGCAGGGGATAGTCCGGCGGTGAATCGTTCCACTGTCCTGTTGGCTGCATTGCTGAGGGGTTCTTCCAGGGCCTTCCCCTGTTTTGTCAGGCAGATCAGATAGGCACGCCGGTCGCTGGGGTGAGCTCTTCGTTCCACAAGTTCCAGCTTCTCAAGGCGGTCGATCAGTCCGCAGATCGTGGTTCGGTCGATCTGGGTCCGCTCAGAGAGCTCGACTTGCGACATACCCTCCTCTTGCCAGAGAAAAGCAAGCAGACTGAACTGTGGAGGAGTCAGAGTGTAACTGTCGAGCTCTTCTTTGAAAAGCGCTGCACCCCGCTGATAGGCTTTGGCCAGGAGAAAACCGATACTGTTCTCAATGTCGTACATAGGCTTGACTCCACCCTCTGTTAGATAATCACAGTCATATCTGATGTCTTGATACTGAAAATTACAATACAGAAAATCAGTATACTGATCAAGTCTTGTTTGGTAATTAGAATATTTACTCTAACTATAAATTTTCACTTTTGCGAAATATCCCAGTTTTTTGCATTTCTGCAAAATGGTCCTCCTGAATGCCAATATATATCTAACACCCTAAAAAAACTGCGTATATTATGTTTTATTGGCGCTTCTGAACGTTCTACAGCTTTTGCATAATTACAAAACGATCATACAGGCAACCAGGCTGTTATGGGGTGAGGTCGGTCATAAGGTGCTGTAATTTAGAGATAAATTATGTTAAACAAAATTTTAAAACATTGGTATGCATGTTGCTGAATAGGAAAACAACTAATGTTAACCCACTAAACATTCAACACGGAGGTGAGCCCAAATGGAAACGACAGTCAAGAACAGAGGTTGGCAGGTAGTAATGGCAGGTACCGGAATCAACCTGGCACTCGGGGTGCTGTACTCCTGGAGTATCTTCAAAGGGGCAATCAAAGCGTCCATCACAAAGGGTGGGCCTGATGCGTTTAACTGGGACCTCACCTCTATCAATGACCCATATGCACTCTGCTGTCTCGTATTTGCATTTTCCATGATTGTTGCCGGCAAGTGCCAGGACAAACTCGGACCGGCTCGCACCGCGCTCATCGGCGGACTTCTGGTCGGAAGCGGTTTTACCCTCATGTCCTTCTCTAACAGCTACGCAGCATGGGTGATGGGTTTTGGTGTACTTTCAGGCGCGGGCTTCGGGTTCGGATATGCTGCGGCAACCCCTCCTGCACTTAAATGGTTTTCTTCAACCAAGACAGGCCTGATCGCCGGTATCGTCGTCGCAGGTTTTGGTCTTGCGCCGGTGTATATCGCACCGCTTTCAAGCTGGCTTCTGGGAGCATTCGGCATGCAGAAGACCATGCTCATACTTGCTGCCGGTTTCACGGCGGTTGTCTGCGGGCTCTCCTTCGTTCTCTGCAATCCTCCCAAGGGTTTTATCCCTGCTGAGCGTACCGATGCCGCTTCCGTGGCCAAGGCAAAAGCAGCCAAGCCAGTTTACAATGCCACTGTAAGTGAGATGATCCGCTCACCGAAATTCTACCTCCTCTGGGCTACCTTCTTTATCGGTTCCGGCGCTGGTCTCATGGTTATCGGGAACGTCGCCAGCATGGCTAAGAAGAGCTTGGGTCCCATGGCTTTCGTGGCAGTTGCAATCATGGCGATCGGCAATGCTGGTGGTCGCGTAGTAGCAGGCGTACTCTCTGACAAGATCGGTCGTAAAGCAACTCTCTCCATTATGCTTGCCGCCCAGGCACTCATGATGTTTGCCGCCATCCCGGTTGTAGGATCCAACAGTGCAGTCCTTCTGGTGCTTCTGGCAACGTTCATCGGCTTCAACTACGGCTCAAACCTCTGTCTCTTCCCTTCCTTTGCCAAGGATCTCTGGGGCTTCAAGAACTATGGCCTCAATTACGGCACTCTCTTCACCGCATGGGGTATGGGCGGATTGGTAATGGGTCGTGTATCCGAAATGCTCAATGCCCAGCCTGGCGGCATGAACAAGTCATTCATCCTTGCAGGTAGCTGTCTCGCTTTCGGCACGGTCCTCACCTTCTTCCTCCGCGAGAAGAAAGCGGTTGAAGTTACGTCAACGGTTCTTGTTGGTGAGCCTGCGGTGGTGATGGAAGAAATCTCATAGCATCATTCAGGTTGTTCGCTGAACAAATAAGAAGGGTCATGCTTAAATGCATGACCCTTCTTTTGCTTAATGATAGAAATATGTGATAATGGTTCCAATTCAATTCACGGTAGAGAGGCTGCTGAAATGGATAACGCCTATGTCGGGATTATGCTGGTTGTTTTTCTCGTCTTTGCCGCTCTGTTAATAGATGTGGGGTATATGTATGTCAGCGATGAAGAGCTGCAGGCAGCGGCAGAAACATCTGCCTTAGCCGGTGTCCAGTCAATAAAGCAGCGTATCTATACCCAAATACAGACCGATCCCAAAAAGCTGAATGTTGTAGTCAATGATCAGGAGCAATCGCTCGCAAAGGCATCAGCGGTTGAAACAGCCATGGGTAAGCATGCTGCCTCAGCTTTAGTGGAACTTGCCAGTAACAGCACAAATAATTTGACTGAAAATAACGATGTAACGGTTGGATTCTGGAACGTCAGCACCCATAGCTATTCTCCAGGAGGGACACCGGTCAACGCCATGCAGGTAAGGACAAGGCGGACTGCGGAAAGCGCTTCCGTCGGGCTGGGGACTTTGGGAACTGTTTTGGCAAAAATTTCAGGGATAGGTTCGTTCAATAACACCCCTGTTGCAATTGCAGCTATCCCTGCATATGCCCGTGCAAATATCTCACTTTGTGTTGATGCGTGTGACAGTCGTTGCGAATATCCCAATGTTTGTAATATTCCCGAAAGAAGAATGATCAATGATCCATCGTATCCAGAAAAAGGCAGATTGGAAACTAACCGTTACGCATATACTTCACTCCTGTACCCTGTAACAGGCACAGCCATGTTGTCTGACCTGATATGTAAAGAAATGCCTGCTCAAGATGTATGCGGTAAAAATATATTCACGGCTTATTATGGTAATGACGATATACTTCGCGACATGGAATCGATGATGTATAATCCGCATATGGACAAGATGAACAAGGAGTATGATAATGCTACGGGAAAGCTCTCAGGGTGGTGGGTTATTGCACCTGTTACTGACTGTAATTCCGCTGCTCATATCAACAGTTTTGAGCTTCGCCACGTAAACAAATATGCCTTGATCAGGATAAGCAGAATATGTGTCAGCGGCACAACCGGATGCAAACAGAACGGCACAGCCTACGATGCACCTTCCGCAACATGCGGTTCAGATAATGGACTGTACATAGATCGCATCTCCTGTGCCGGTTGTGGGAGCCAGTCAATCTTGAAACTCCCTGGTTTGCAGCCCACGCTGGTCAAGTAGACCGCTTATATGACGCTATACCCCTCAAAATAATCCAGTTTCTGCGGGACATCCACAACTCCTCCTTGTCTTTTGCCCAATAGCGATCATTGAATGCCTTTGTGACATGCTTTTTTGCATTTCTGCAAAAACTGCTTGTCAATCTGTTTTGTATACATAATAATCCGCACATGCACAGCTCCCCATTCAAATTTATGGCCAACCTGCGGCTTCGCTGGAAGCTGCTGGTGGTAGTCATGCCGCTGGTCTTAATCCCCATTGTTCTGTCTGGGGTAATCGTAGGGACAATTGCGTCACGCCAGGCCTATCTGGGGATAACCAAGACCAGCAAGGACGATCTTCAGCACATGGCAACCTTCTCCACTGACCTCCTCAATTCTCACTATCAGCAGTTCCAGGTGTACAAACATGATAAACAGAGGACCCTCAACCTGGAGCTGGCCACCCTGGTGAATCTTTCTTATAACCTTGTGGAGGCCGAGCACCGTCAGTCAAGGGGCATTGGCCTGGCAGCAGCAAAGCAGGAAGCGCGAAAGGCCCTCAAAAAAGTTAATGTAGGGGAGACTGGCTATATCTATGCCATGAATACCAAAGGGGACCTGATGGTCCACATTGCCAGGGAAGGGGATAACGTCTTTGACGAGAAGGACGAGAATGGACGATATTTCATACGGGTGATGTGCAATGCGGCCCGGGCATCCAAGCCGGGTGAAATACTCTACATCATTTACCCTTGGCGTAACGCCATACTGGGTGATGCACTCCCCCGGAAGAAGGTGGTCGCCTACCGCTACTTCAGGGAATGGGACTGGGTCATAGCTGCAGGAAGTTACATCGACGAAACCTATGAGGATGCCGCCTTTGAAAAGGACTCCTTTGAGGAGTTGAGGGCCAAGCTCAAAAGCAAGAAGGTGGGGGAAACCGGATATATCTACTGCATGGACAGAAAAGGGAACCTTAAGCTGCATCCTGACAGCCAGGGGATGAATATCTATGACTTCAAAGATCTGAGCGGTTCCTATTTCATCCGGGAGATGTGCCAAAACAAGCAGGGGTGGATCCGCTACCCCTGGAAGAACAAGGGAGACAAGGCCCCCAGGATGAAAATCGTCCGTTACGAGTACTTTCAACCGTGGGACTGGATAGTGGCGGTTGGTTCCTACGAGGACGAATTTTATCGTGAGCCTAACAAGATCAAGGGGAGGATTACCTCCACCATCATTGTGCTCACCTTGATTCTCGGGATACTGGCTGCGATCCTGGTCTTTTACGCATCCAAGATACTCACCGATCCGATCAATCACATGATGGAGGTGATTCGGAGGGTTAAGCGCGGACGCTTGGACGAGCGGATGGAGGTGGATAGCGGCGATGAGCTGGGTGAGCTGGCTGCAGCCTTTAACCGGATGACAGCCATCATCAAGAACAACAAAGAGATGGAGTCAACGCTGGCACAGCAGGGAAAGATGGCCTCACTTGGTGTGCTTTCGTCAGGTGTGGCACACGAGATCAACAACCCGCTCGGTGTGATACTCGGCTATGCAAGTTACCTGGAAGGGAAGATGTCTCCTGATGATCCGGGGTTCAAGTATATGCATGAGATAAAGCGCGAGAGTAAACGCTGCAAGAAAATCGTCCAGGATCTCCTCTCCTATGCGCGAACACCCAAGCCCGACATGGAACTGACTGACATCAACGCCTTGCTTGAGCAGATTGTTGATTTTGCCGCAAACCACACCGACATGCACCATGTGACCGTGGGCGAGGAGTTCGCAGACGGTCTGCCGGAGATAATGGTGGACGGTGATCAGATCCGACAGGTGGCGATCAACCTGATCCTTAATGCCGGTGCCGCAATGCCGCGCGGCGGACGCCTTGTCGTGAGCACGACTCTGGCTGTCGACGGTTTCGTGGAGATTGCCTTTGCCGACACCGGCTCAGGCATTCCTGCGGAAAACCTGGAAAAGATTTTCGAACCGTTCTTCACCACAAAGGAAAAAGGGACCGGGCTGGGACTGGCCATTACGAAGCAGATCATAGAGATGCATCATGGACAGGTTTCAATTGCCAGCACGGTGGGTGAGGGAACGACCGTTACCGTAAGGCTTCCTGAGTCGCAGGAAGAGTTATAAGGGTCTTGAACTATCTGGATATACTTTGTTTGTTCCGAGTCCGAAGAGGGGTTGCCTGATATGACAGCTGTAAAGAAGCGGATTATGCTGATAGACAACGAGGAGGGGCTCTGCAGGATGATGGAGGCGGTCCTTGCCGATAGCGGGTATGATGTCAAGTCATATGTCCGCTCCTTTGAGGCGGTGGAAGAGTTCAAACCGGGTGATTGGGATCTGGTAGTCAGCGATATAAAGATGCCCGTAATGGACGGGCTTGAGGTTCTCCAGAAGATCAAGGCCAAGGAACCTTCAATACCTGTGATTATGATAACAGCCTACGCAACGGTAGAGATGTCCATACAAGCCCTCCGGAAGGGTGCATATGACATGCTGACCAAGCCGTTCGAGCCGGAGGAGCTCCTCTACAGGGTTAAGAACGCCATGAAGCATACACAGCTTCTGGTCGAGAACAGGGAACTGCGGGAGGAACTTGTCGGCAAGTTCCGCTTTGACAAGATCATCGGAACCTCCGACGTATTGAACGGAGTCATGGAAAAGGTCGAAAAGATCGCCATTCGGGACACCTCTGTTTTTATCACCGGTGAATCCGGAACCGGCAAGGAACTTATTGCCCAGGCCATACACTACAATTCTCTCCGCAAGGGAAATAAATTCATTGCAATAAACTGTGGAGCCCTGCCAGAGACACTCCTTGAGTCAGAGCTGTTCGGATACAAAAAAGGGGCGTTCACCGGTGCAAACAGTGACAGGCAGGGCCTCCTGGAGGCGGCCGACGGCGGGACTCTCTTTCTGGACGAGGTTGGGAACCTGCCGATGAATGTGCAGAAGACTCTGCTCCGCTTCCTCCAGGAGCAGGAGTTTCACCGAATTGGGGATACAAAGCCTGTAAAGGTTGATGTGCGAATTCTTTCTGCAACCAACTCTGATCTGAAGGGGAGCATCAAGGATGGCTCTTTTCGCGAGGATCTGTTTTACCGCCTCAATGTTGTAAACCTCCATTTGCCGCCTCTAAGAGAAAGGAGTGCCGATATCCCGCTGCTAGCGGCGCATTTCATTGTTCACCAGAACAAGAAATTTGGCACACAGATCAAGGGCCTTGCTCCTGATGCATTTGATGCGCTTTCCCACTATCCATGGCCTGGAAACATTCGCCAACTCAAGAACGTTATAGAGGCTTCCATGGCGATGGAAAACGGAGATTACCTAACCCTTCAGGTTCTATCCCAGTTTATTGAGGTTTGCCATCGCCCGGAAGTGTCAGACGATGCCATTGAGGGGGATGACGGTGATTACAACCGTGCATTGTCCCGCTTCGAGATGGACTATCTTAAGGGGCTGCTTAAAAAGAAGCATGGAAACATCGAGGCTGCCGCCAGAGAGGCCGGAATGAACATGGCCACCATCTACCGAAAAATCAAGAAGTATAACCTGCGAAAAGAGGAGTGGCAGTGATTTTTTGCAGTTATGCAAAACCAAATTTACCCTTAATCGCGCCGCTGCGATAGCGAGTCTCTTCCCTGTGGCACTGTTTAACTGTCCTTAATTATTAATTAAATCTCTGCGAGCTAGGTTCAAGTGCACTATTTGACTGCCTCAATTAGCCAGTCAACATATTTGCACCTCTGCAAAATCATTCCACTGTCTGACAATCCCCTGCTCTGTTACGTTTGTCCAAGTTACTTAAATGACTATATGTTTAGTGTGAGACCGGTTTATTGCAGGTTTGGTATGACGGTTGCTCTATGAATAGACAAGTTACTCCTTAACTTGGGAAGACAGGGTCCGATGACGATCGGGCCTCTTCTTCCCCCCCTTACCAGTCGGGGAGACTGACTAATGGTTTACGGTGAAGAGGTTTCCATGATTAAGGATAAAGCAGTCTGTCCCTTCTACGCTAAGAGCGACGACATCTGTGATGTAGGATGTGGTTACATATCACCTTATGATGTAAATCTTATAATCAAATATTGCAGCTGTCGTTACAACGATTGCCTTAAATATAATGAACTGGCTGAAAGGTTTCCCGGAGAGAGCATAGAAATGGTTAAGTGCTGACCCAATAAGGAGAATAACATGCTGTATATCATGAGCCTCCATATTAACGAGATTCACCTGGCCGCTTCCCTCGGCGCTGCAATCGTCTTTGTCATCATTTCTATTGCAAAGGAGAAGAGCGATGAGCGAAAAAGAGCTTGAGCTGCTGAACAGGATCGAAGAACTGGAGCGTCATACGTGGCGGAACAGTGCCATCCTCCGAGCCGTTGCGATGGTTGCCATTACTGCACTCATAGGAATTGTCATTGCGTCCGGTGTTGTAGGTGGCGGTCGCGGCAGTCATTGGTCTGGGCCGGCCTGGAACACCATGTGGCTCTATGGGCTGTT
>JAYSLX010000122.1:0-20959 GCA_043725245.1 Geobacteraceae bacterium
CTTGAGTATTTCCCTGTGGCGGGAAATAGTGCTTAAGGTTGCATCGTCTGCCGGAATAAGCACACCTCGGCCGACTTTTTTCCACAGGTCGAGCAGCACTTCAATGAGCTCCCGCTCGTTCTTTTCCGGGTGCGGAATTCGGATGCGGTTGACCACGTACTTTGACACATAGCCCATGTCCATACTGTTGTAGTAGAGACAGCTAACCGGCACCCCCGAACACCCGAGCGCCCGAATAACCCCCAGCCCGGAGGTATGGCTTGAAAGCACTATTGCAGGAATCATTTTTGCTCATCCATTGTTGCGGTTGAGTTAACTTCTAACGTTCGTTGCAGCTAAGGATTGGTCGAATTTTATGCTTTCCTAAGTATTTCTGGGCCTTGACGATCCGCGCTTTGATCACATTTTCCGGCATTTTCGGCTGAATCTTTGCTGCCTCGGTATTTTCCTTTTCATCATAGGGGAAGATCGTTACCGACTCGAACGGGATGGTAACGATCTTGGTCAGGGTTTCCTCCAATTCATCCTCCGTTTCTGAAGGGAAGCCCACGATTATCTGTGTGTGCAGTTTAAGTTCATGGTTGCGGTTGCTGAATTCCTGCAAGGTCTGCAGGATGTCTTGCACGGTATGCCCGCGGTTCATAAGCCCGAGAACCCTGTCGTTGGCCGACTGGACTGGGCAGAGGAGGCTCGCCACATAAGGCGACTCGACCAGGTCCATGAACTCCCGCCGATATTGGATGAGCCAGCGGGGATTGATCTCTTCGATGTGTAGCTTGACAGGTTTTTGAAGACTGGCACCGTTCGCGGCTCGGATCTTTTCGATCAGGGCGGCAAGGAGCGCCGGGAAATTCGTGTCAATGTCCTGTCCGTACGCCCCCACATCATCTCCAAGGAGAATGAAATCACGGAACCCTGACTTCAAGCCGCGCTCGAATTCCATGAGCAGGGTGCCGGCCTGTTTGCTCTGGATTCTGCCGACCGCGTACCTCACCGCACAGTAACTGCAAGCTCCAAGACAGCCACGGCTGGTGAAGAGGTGGTATTGCCGCTTGGCATCACTGGCCAGCCGGTTGCGCAAATACTGAAAGGAACGGCGGATGAACGGCTTAGACAGTTCATAGCTCCCGACGAATTTGCCGAAGGCCTTTGACCAGGAGGAGTGGTTGACCTCACCGCTCATGATGTTGGCGTCGCTAACGTCCGCGAATTTATGGCGGATCTGCGGGAAATGACTGTCTATCTCGTTGATCTGCTTCGGCGTGATATACTCGTAATCACAGGTTTTATGAAACCTGGAAGGCGAAATGTCCGGCAGACAGCCGTAGACTATAACCTTGGCGTTGTACTTTTCGTATTCCTTGATCGCCGCGAAGGAGTTCTCCTCCTCCTCTTTTTTAAACGCGCAGGTTGTCACGAGGATGTAGTCCGACTGTTCCGGACTGTCGAGAATCTCGTAGCCGTTCAAGCGGAAATAGGTATGGAACTTGGCCACATCGAGCTTTCTGCGCGAGCAGCCGCTGCTTTCGATGAAGATGTTCATGTGCTACTTCCCTCACAGGTTTTGCGAAAACTACTCACCCACTGGTTTGAAAATGCCCGGAGCCAAGTCAATCCCTTTTTCTTTGCCGATTCGCGGACAACTTCACTGCAGCGAATAGCGATCGTTTCGGGAAGAATTGCCCGGCGGAAGAAAGTCGGTGGACCGTAATCAACCCCTACAGTCCGCACCTCTGCAAGGTTGTTGGCCAACAGTGTCCTGTTAATCCCATTGAGCCGGTATCTCCTGATCCTAAAGTTCCTGTTTTTGCCGAAATTCCGCGCGCTAGCTGAAAGAGGCTTCCTGTTACTTTTCCATATGGTGTGCCAGAGGTATTCCCAAATCCGGCACAGGTAATAATACGGGTCGAACAGGCAACCGAGTCGAAAGGCGTTTGGCAGAATGATGATCCCCATACCACCAGGCTTGAGGACGCGACTGATTTCGGCTACGCCGGTCCAGTCGTTGTGCAGGTAAGGGAGCCCACCAAGACAGAGGACCAGATCAATGGAGTTGCTTGCGACCGGTAGCCGTTCCATATCCCCCAGCATGCACGAGGCGGAGGAATACCTGCCAACTCGTTGCTTCGTCCTGTCCACCATCCCCGGCGAGATATCGATTCCGTACACCGTATGTCCCTGCAAGAGAAGCTGCTCCATGACCACTCCAGTCCCGCATCCCATATCGAGCATCGTCAGTTTATTTGCACCCGCGTAGTCGGACACCAGCCGAAGAACGATCTCCATCCGCTTACAAATTGCATAGTGGTTGAAGCTTTGATGGCTGACTTTTTTGTCATACACATCGCACCAGTAGTCAGAACAGCTTGTGAAATAGCCCGCCACATCCGATTTTAGGTAGTTGCTGAGTTTGCTCATAGTAAGACCGCTCTGGCCTCAGCCATACTAACTGGGTGCGCAGAGACTTCATAACGGTTTTGTCCGTACTGCTCCGCCCAGTATTGGGCCAGTTCTTTCGGCAAGACATGCCAGTAGCTGTTTTTGTAGCGTTTGTTAACATATTGGAGAAATTCTTCGTAATAGGCGATGGGATACTCGTCGTAACGAAGTTTCTTATCCCCGAAGTTAATGTAGTCGGGGTGGACATTGAGAAGGGCCATGCCGCCTCGTTCGGCAAGCCAGTCCAGCTTCCGTTTCCAGGTTTCAATGGTTCTCTGCTGCAAAAGGATAAACAGCGTAAAGTCCTGCGGTAATGTATAGGGTAGTTCCAAATATCCTTTCCGGTTCGCATTTCCAGACACGTAAAACGGGAAAACGGTCCCGACTCCGTCAGGCTGAGGCTCAAATGGGTCCGTATCGAAGGTTGAAGCGTCATACATTATGTCCAGTTCGCGAATCCAGTCGAGGTTATGAAACATGCAGGGCGAACGGAAACCGAATGCTTGCCATTCTTTCAAATAATGATTGATTTTCGGGGCAAACTGCCGGAAGACTTCCTGCGAAAGGTAAAGTTTCCGGTCATGGCATAGGCCGTGAAGGCCGACTTCAAAGCCGGCAGCAACGAGGTCCCCCCTGAGTTTATGCGAAACCCGATATTCCTCCGCAACGAAATTGAATGAAGAGCGAAAACCCAATTGCCGTTCAAGCCGCATCAACTTAGAGCATTTGTCCTGGCCTCGTGTTGACTCCACGTCATGGGTGAGGACCAAGGCAAAATGCTTGTTTCCCGGCCATCCTTGCCAGCCGACGGGAATCTTGCCTGCTTCTCGGTCGATCGGCCAGATATCTTCGCATGATTTCAGTTTCCTTATGGCGACTCTTCTGCGCAACCATAGCTGTAATTGCCTGGGGATAAATGGCTTAACATGATAATAAATCTTAGATATATTTGAATCGATCAGTAAATTCATGTTATCCCACATACCTATATAGTGTTGAACCAACTATCTGTGCTATTGGAATGGGTAATATTCTGAATACTCTACGAAATATTCTGTTGATAAGCGCCTTTCCTGTTACAAATTTATCCCGCTTTAGATCATACTTATAGTAGTTAATAACATGCTCTTGAGTGCCCCAGCCATTTTTATATTGCCTCAGTCCTGCGTTTTCTGGTTCTGTACGGCCAAAACATAGTAATTTATAACCATTATTAGAGTACCACTTTATTGCTTCCCACATAACTAGGTTATTTGCTCTGAGACATTGATATCGTTTATCAGAGGCTCCATACTTGTAAACCGCTCTATTCCCAAAGTGAAAGTATACTGCTCCGGCTATGGTCACGTTATTGTACGAAGCAAGAACAACAATTCCTTGTTCTTTTGATATTATGTGTTTGTAAACATTGTCAAAAAAATAATCCGGTTGCGGAGGCAGCCCATGTTCCTTCCTCGTCATGCGGTTTAAGCGGCTAAATTCTTCTATTGATTCGGGCGTAAAGTGGATATTAACCCGAACGCCTTGTTTGAGCGCCTTGTTGATGTTTCTTTTGTTGCTATCACGGAAATTGGCATACAGTGTTTCCGCGTCTTTGGCGAGTTCCAGTGTGTGGCCATAATAAAAGGAGGCCGAAGTCATATTCTGAGATAATTCTGTTCCTCCCCTTATTTCTATGTATTTCCATGCAGCACTCTTTCCATACTCGATTAAACTGCGGATTGCAGCTTGATATTGAACTTTGTCAAGAATTATGGGTTCGCAGCAGTCGGTAAACGGTAGCGACACTCCTCTCTTGCCGGTCAGGATACTTTTTATACTCATAACCGGAATTAATGCCGACAATTTCCCTTCGTTCATTAACGTGAAGTAAACGGGTTGATAGTTGTACGATTCATATAGAACCTTGGCCCAGTACGACGAATGAAAAAATGAATAGTCTCGGCTTGAAAGCAGCAAATTGTCCCATTTTGGGTAATCCACAGGATTTACAACTTCCAGCTTAAAGTCCATTTTACAATTCCCGGCTCATGGTCGTAATTACCGTTGACAATGAACCCATATCTGTCAAGCCATTACAACTTTGTCGCAGGGCTCACGGTAAACCCCGCGGGTGTCCACAATCAGCCGGGCGTGCTGGAAGATCAGCTCATAATCAAAGTCATCATGATTGGTGGCTATCAGAACGCAATCGTAGCCGGCCAAATTCTCAGCTGTTAGATCAATGCTTGTCAGATCAAAGGAGTAAGTGCGTATCTTTGGAAAGATCGGCACATGTGGATCGCTGTAATCGACCATAGCCCCCTTTTTTAGCAGCTTATCCATCAGGACCACGCTGGGTGATTCGCGCATATCGTCTACGTTCTTTTTGTAAGCGATCCCCAATACCAGCACTCGTGCTCCCTTGAGCGCCAGACCACGGTCATTTAGGGCGTTCATCAGCTTGCTAATGACCCAATCGGGCATGGCGGTGTTGACTTCGCCGGCCAATTCGATGAAACGGGTGCATAAACCATAGGAACGGGCCTTCCAGGTCAGGTAAAACGGGTCGATGGGAATACAGTGACCACCAAGGCCGGGGCCCGGATAGTAGGGGGTGAAGCCGAAAGGCTTGGTGGCGGCGGCAGCGATTACCTCGCGGATATCTATTCCCATGGCATCGCAAACAATTTTTAATTCGTTGACCAGCCCGATGTTTACGGCGCGGTGGATATTCTCAAGCAATTTGGTCATCTCCGCGGTGCGGGTGCAGGAGACCGCCACCATCCGGTCGATTACCTTGCTATAAAGCGCTAGTCCGACTTCCAGGCAATTGCGCGTACTGCCACCGCAGACCTTTGGGATGTTCCGGGTGGTGAAACTGCCGTTGCCAGGATCTTCCCGTTCGGGAGAGAATACCAGGAAGATGTTTTCTCCGACCGTTAGCCCGATTGATTCTAGACGAGGCAGTAGTTCTTCGTCGGTGGTGCCGGGGTAGGTGGTGCTCTCCAGGCTGATCAACTGGCCGGGCCGGAGATACGGCAAGATGGCATCCACAGAGTTAATGATGAAACTCAGGTCAGGCTCGCGGTGTCCGTTTAGCGGAGTCGGTACGCAGATGATCAGCGCATCGGCCTCTCCAGCCCTGCTTAAATCGGCGGTCCCTTCGAACAAGCCTGACGCAACGGCGGCGGCAACCTGCTCGGCCGGGATGTGCTTGATATAACTCTGCCCTGCAGAGAGCTTAGCGATCTTTTCCCGGCTCGTGTCGAAACCAAGCACCCTGTAGCCCGTCTCGGCAAAGCGGAGGAACAGGGGGAGGCCGACGTAACCCAAGCCAATGATGCCGATGACGGCGCTTTTGTTTTCGATGCGGGAAAGAATCTGTTGTTTCATCACTGCCCTCGGTTAGCCGTCAAACCTTCGCTTAACCCAACATGCAACTCATCAATAAACGAGAACAAAGGGTTGACAGCGTATGCCCAACAAATCCAAATTAACCAGCAAAGACTTCGGCTCTGCCGGAAATTTCGCGCTTCCTCATTACCGACGGGGAGGTGAGATGAAATTTCCTTATGCCGTCTGCTACATATTCAATCTGCTCTTTTGATAATTCAGGGAACATCGGTAAAGAGACAAATTGATTGGCGCTTCTTTCCGCGACAGGGAACGCCCCTTTCCGTATCCCCAAAAAGCTATATGCCTTTTGCAGATGGACGGGGACAGGGTAATGGATGCCACAGCTGATACCCATCTCAGACAATGCGTCCATGAGTGCCTGCCGGTTCTGGGCACGAATTGCATAGACATGGTAGATATGGTTTGCGTAGTCCATTTCTTTGGGCGTAACAATACCTTCCACGCCCTTGAGCGATTTGTAGTAGATCTCCGCGTTTCTTCGGCGTGCCTCATTCCAGGTAGGGAGGTATTTGAGTTTCACACTCAACACAGCACCCTGCACTCCATCCATGCGGCTATTCATGCCGATCAATTCATGGGAATATTTCCTTGTCTGGCCATGGTCGCGCAACATCCTGATTATTTCGTTAAATTCCGCATTATTTGTCACTATTCCGCCGGCTTCGCCGTAGGCACCGAGATTTTTCCCGGGATAAAAGCTGAAACAGCCGAGATCGCCGATGGATCCAACCGGTTTGCCCCGGTATTCCGCCCCATGGGCCTGACAGGCATCTTCAATGACAAAGAGTCCATGCTTTTGGGCAATTTCCATGATCGGGGCCATGTCAGCGGGCTGGCCGAAGAGATGAACGGGGATTATTGCCTTTGACCGCGGCGTGATCGCTTCCTCTACCAAGCTTGGGTCCATGGTGTGGCTCTGCTCATCAACGTCCACAAAGACCGGCTTGGCACCACACAAGCTGATCGCCTCTGCCGTGGCGATAAAGGTGTTCGGCACGGTGATGACTTCGTCGCCGGGACCGACGCCAAGTGCCAGGAGCGAGAGCCAGAGGGCTTCGGTCCCGCTGCCGACGCCGATGGCGAACTTACCCTGGCAGAATGAAGCAAACTGCTCCTCGAACCGGGCAACAAACAGCCCGCCGGAAAAGGCGTTGCACTCAATTACTTCGTCCAAGGCATTTTTGATTTCCTCAGCGATGGACAGATACTGAGCTTTGAGATCGAGAAAAGGGACTTGCATATCTTGGCTCCTCAGGCGATTTTTTTTAAGGAACGGGCTGGGTTCCCCGCGACTATTGTGTTTGGCGGCACATCCCTGGTTACTGTGCTGCCGGCTCCGACGATGGCGTTCTCTCCCACGATAATGCCACAGAGTAGGGTCGTCCCCGAACCGATTGATGCACCGCATTTTACCAGGGTACTATCGCAGACCCAGTCCGCTTCGGTTTGCAGGGTCCCGTCCATGGTAGTAGCCCTTGGATAGCGGTCGTTGATAAATGTCACGCCGTGACCAACGAAAACGTTATCCTCGATAGTCACCCCTTCGCAGATGAAGGTGTGGCTTGAGATCTTGCAGTTCTTGCCGATTGTCGCATGCTTCTGGATCTCGACGAACGGGCCGATTTTGGTATTCTCCCCGATCGTGCAACCGTAAAGATTGACAAACTTGGTCAATTTGACATTCGGCCCAAGCTTAACGTCATTGGTCATGCAAATATATTCGCTCATTTGCCCCTCCTGGGTTGGTCTGGAGATATGTCCGTCCCTAGAAATATACGAGCTCTCCGCCTCGTTTAATGGATTTTTCTGTGGCCGAGAGCATCTTGACCACATTCAACCCAGAATAACCGTCATTGAAAGGTGTTTTGTCGTTCGTGATGCAGTCGACAAAATACTCGGCTTCGACCTTCAGAGCCTCTATCTGATCCACCCTCGGCGCCCACATATCGCCGGAGCGATAATTCATTCGTTGATGGTAAGCTTTCTCTGTGTCATTCGTTTCTACGCCTCGGTCATATACTCTTACCTTTTCGTCGGACACCAGATCGTTCCAGACTATCATCTTATTCCGGCCGCCGATCAAGGTGGTCCTGATCTTGACAGGAGAAAGCCAGTTGACGTTGATGTGAGCAATAAGGTTTCCGGAAAAATAGACCGTTATGTAGGCTACGTTTTCCAGGTCGCTGTCAAAATGCGCCATGCCGGTGGCCATGATAGCGACGGGAGCCGGGCCAATGAGATAATCCATGATCGACAGGTCGTGTGGCGCCAGGTCCCAGATGACATTGACATCCTTCTGAAACAGCCCCAGATTTATCCGCGTGGAGTCGAAGTAATACAAATCGCCAATGACCTTGGTATCGATCAGCTCCTTAATCTTCTTAACTGCACCGGTGAAAAGAAACGTGTGATCCACCATGATTTTCAGGTTCTTCTTTTCAGCAAGCTCAATCAACTCTTCCGCCTGGGTGACTGATGAGGTGAACGGCTTCTCGACGAAGATATGCTTGCCATTTTCGAGTGCCATTTTGGCCAGCTCGAAATGAGTCGAAACCGGCGTGACGATCACTACCGCATCGATCTCGGGTGAACGGATGATCTCCCGGCAGTCGCAGGTCAGATTGACGTTCGAATAGCTTTGTTGGGCCCGATTCAAGGCACTCTGCTGAAAATCACAAATCGAGACCACTTCTGCGCTGGCAACGCTATTGAAGTTCCTGACCACATTCGGCCCCCAGTAGCCATAGCCGATCACCCCAAGCTTGATCATGCTCCACCTCTATTATTCTTCCGCACCAAGATATGCAAAGCGTCACCAAACCTTGCCGGTCAACCATTCGAATTGCCGCTAATAGGCGCCTTTACCTCGCAAAACCGCCAGGGGAGTTTGCAGTATGAGTTTGAAATCGAGCCAGAGGGACCAGGTTCTGATATATTCAATGTCAAGGCGAACCATGCCGTCAAAGGTAGTCATGCTTCTCCCCTTGACCTGCCAAAGTCCGGTTATCCCAGGTTTTGTCCCCAGCAGACGGTATCTGTGCCAAGTATCGTAGTTTTCCAGTTCGTAGGGGATTGGAGGCCGCGGCCCCACCAGTGACATCTCACCTTTCAAGACATTAAAAAACTGAGGGAGCTCATCAAGGCTGGTTTTTCTGAGAAATTTACCGAGGGGGGTAATCCTGGGATCGTCACGGATTTTAAATACCCTGGCGGTCGTCTCATTATGGCCTGTCTCCTGTTTCACTTGGTCAGTGATGAATTTTTTTATGTATTCTCTGTGAATGGTATCGCTATTATTCACATGCATTGACCTGAATTTCAAAAAAACAAAGGTTTTGCCATAGAGACCGGATCGCTCCTGTTTATATAAAACCGGCCCCCGTGACGTACACTTGATCAGTACCGGGATTACAACGAACAGAGGGGAAAAAAGTATAAGCGCAGTGATGCTTCCAACTATATCAATAATCCTTTTCAGTAAACCTGGTACTTTGTTTGTCACATCACCATTTATCTCAGGGTAAAATAGTAAATCAGGTGGCTCGCACTGTTTATTACCTGCAGTAGTTTCAGGAAAGATATGAAACTTAGCTTCTATTCTACTAGCAACATCTTTTGTGAGAACGCTTGAAAACGTATTTTGCAGTTTACAATCGATGGTATCGATTGTTTTAGCAACATTGTCATGTGAAATTTCAGTAAAAATTACACCTAACACTGCATTGCGACTAAACCAGCCACATATATCTATTTCTCTTGTCGACAAAGTCAATCCATATGCCAGAGCCTTCAGCATCTGGCCACCTTTGTCTGACGAAAAGACTTTACGGATGTCCAGCAGCAGAACCAGCAATGTTTCTTTGGAGCGCTCGGCCCTTTTTCTTTCGCAGTACAACATCTTAAGAAAATATTCTTGGTCATAGATGCCGCATTCATTGTCAATGATGCCGGGACTGGCTTTTCCCAGAGAGTGCCGGCTGCTGCCAATCTTTGAATTAGGCCAGGACATTAACGACTTCATGGCTCACCTGTTTTGTCATACGGCCAGTTATGGTGCTCACAACCATTTATATATCTTGTCAGGAATGTGGTAACGCCGTTTATTTAAAACGACTCCACAAACCTTACCGCCGTTCTTCTGGATTGTGTCTCTCGCATTGGCGGCAACCTGCCATCTTGTCCTCTCTGCTTCGATGACCAGTATCAAGCCATCAACGTTGCGTGCCATTGTCATGCTCTCAGCAGAGACAGAAGCAGGTGCTGAGTCCACCACGATGAGATCGAATTCCTTCTTTAATTCATTAAATAGCTCAGTATTCGCCTGCTCTAAGTACGCCTGCTGCTTTGCTGCGGTGTCTGCGAAAATCGGAGCCAGATACAGGTTGGTCACCCCGGCATGGTAGCATGCGCTCTCGACAAGATCGCCATTGCTCAGCACCTCTTTCCACGAATACTTATGGCTGATTTCAAAGTAGAGGTGCTGGACTGGATTATGACAGGCCGCGTCCAGGATAAGCACCTTCTTGCCCAATCGTTTCGCTGCTGTTATGGCAAATTCACGAGCAACCGTGGAAACCCCTTCCCCCCTCTGAGATCCTATAAACTGAAGGGCCTTTGCCGGGCAATCAGGAAGAATGCCTTCAATGTTGTGATATAGACCAATCATCTCTTTTTCTATGGTTAAACCGACGTCCCCAGAGAAAGTTGCTTCAAGGCAGGGAACAGGTGCTAATGGCTGCTTGTTGGTCTTAGCCACGGAGGATGGTGGAGTCTCCATAAGCTTTCGTTCCTGTTGTGCCTGTTGCAGAGCCTCGTAGATATTACTCATGCCGACTTCTCCTCTTCTCAGCAGAATTATGGTTGTCGTGCCATCTTCGGCTGTGGTTTATTTCCTTTCCAACGGGAAATAGAGCGTGTCACCCTCACGAATCGTATTCTCATCCACAATCCGCGGATTTCTTTCCTTGACCAATTTCATCAAAGCCTTGTCTGTGGAACCGTAGGTTTCCAAGAGGAGTTTTGCCAGAGTATCCCCCCTTCTAACCACTTTACGGAGCTGGTCCGGATGTTTCTGCTGGTCTGCTCCGACGGAGGCATCTTCAGCAATTTTTCCCGCTGTTCCAGCAGGCGGTTCCGCAACCGCTTGGCTGCTATCATTGGTTTCAGCTCGCTGCCCAGAGACAGGGGCGATAGTTTGGGGCTGGGTGTGGATATCGGCTGCAAAATGGTTACCTTCGTTGTTCCACCAGAATGCTGTGGCTAATAGCAGCAGGACTGTGCCTGCAATGGCTAAGCGCCAACGGATATCGCCAATAGTGGGCGCCATGCCGAGGTCGCCGATGATCTCCTTGGCGACCCGCTTGGTCACCCTGGTTTGCCGATTGCCGAAAGAGGTGATGAGACAGTTGTCGCACAAGATATTGATAAGGCGGGGAATCCCTTCGGCTTTGTTGACAATCTGCCGTAGCGCCTGTTTGCTGAATAGCTCGGCATTGATTAACTGGGTTTTCGTTAATCGGTGTTTTATGTACTCCAGGCTTTCGTTCCTGGTCAGTGGCAATATTTTGGTGCGGATAGCAATCCGCTGCCTGAGTTGCCGCAGGACATGCTGTTTCAGCTTTGCTTCGAATTCTGGCTGACCGCTGAATACAATCTGGATGAGCTTGTCCGTGGCTGTTTCAAGGTTTGAGAGCATGCGAAGGTTTTCCAGTGTTTCAATGGGCATGTTCTGTGCCTCGTCGATCATCAGCACCACATTCTTGCCGCTTTTGTATTCCTCAATTAATAGCCGGTGGAGCTGATCAACCAGCCCATAGACGTCACCAGTTTTGGCAGTGGATCCCAGGTTCTGGAAGATCGTTTCCAGTAAAGCCTTGAAAGGAATATTCGCATTAAAGATGTAGATCGCTTTGCACTTCTCCCTGCCGATCCGCTCCAGGGCTGACCTGATGATGGTGGTCTTGCCAACGCCGACTTCACCAACAATGGTGATAAAACCTTTTCTCTTCTCCACTCCGTAAATGATTGCGCCCAGCGCCTCTCTGTGCGACGGGCTCAGATAGAGCAACTGCGGGTCGGGCGTTATATGGAACGGCTCTTTTTTTAGATTGTAAAAATTCAGATACATAGGGCACTGCCTCTTTCTATTCAATCTTTGTAAGAAATGCCGGCAATGACCGGGAGGCCGAGGCGCGCCTCGACCTGTTCGGGAGTGGAAAAGCTCTGGGCCGAGTGCTCGGCGAAAAATGCCAGGGCGAGTCCGGCAACGGCACCGCCGAGGATTGCCAGAGCGATAATCTGCACTTTTTTCCGTCCCGCCGGTTCCGAAGAAGCGGTAGCCGCTTGGATAATGCTGATATTGGCGAGTTTGAGCAGGTTCATGTTGTCGGAAATCCGGGCTTCCTCCGCCCTTTCTGCATAGGTCTGGTAATTCTTTCTGCTGATCTCCACTTCGCGCTTCCTGTTCTGCAGCTCATTGTCGCTCAGCTCAAGAGCCTGTAATTCACGCTCGATCAGAGCCAACTGTTCCTTCAGTGCCGTTGCCTGGGCTTTTTGTGAACTCAGGTCGGTCTCGCCCTTCAATAGCTCCATTTCTGCCTGCTGGAAATATACATTTCCTGTTTTCATTCTGCCGTGCAGACCCGCTTGCTGGTCCCGGAGAAAGTCTTTGACGATCTGCAGTTCCTTGCGGACATTCACCACCAGTTGACTCCGCTCCGTATACTTTCTCAAGAGCTCCTGCTCCTCAATTTGAAGGGCAAGAAGCTTTGACTTTGCTTCAGAACTGGTCTTATCCTCGTCCGCCTGCGCATACTGAGAGCTATTTCCCAGTATGCCCTTCTTGCTGTTTTGCAGGGAGGCAATGCGTTTCTGCAGCTCATAGACCCGGCTTTGAGCGTTCTTATATGCCGTGTCCAGTTCCTTGCGCTGGGAAAGAAGCAGGCTTCTTTGCTCATCAAGGGAGAAGAGCCGATGCTGCTGTTTAAAAGCCTCCAGCCCGGTTTCGGTTTCAGTGAGCTTTCGGGCATAATCCGCAAGCTGCTTTTCCAGGAACGAAGATTGCGGGTCGCTAAAGACCTGGAGGTGCTTTTCCTTAAAGAGCTCGACCAGCAGGTTTACCGCTTGGGCGGCAAGCCTTGGATCTTCGTGGCGGAATGAAACCTCAATCACACTGGCATTGGTCACACCTTTTACATTCAGATTCTTGGCAAACAGTTCAATTGCCCTGTCCAGCGGCGGCACATTGCCGAAACTGCTGGTAGCTAAAGCAGGGTAGAGGTTTTCCAGCTTGATCGTAGTAATGACCTTTTCGATCAGCTCCTTGCTGGTCAGGATCTGGATTTCAGAGTTAATGACGGTCTGTTGGTTAAGAGCCATCATCGGCTTGTTGTCTCCAACTTCGGGTCGGCTCATGTATTCACGGCCCATTTTTACCAGCAGGCTCGACTTCGACTCGTAGACCGGCGTGAACAGGAAAGAGGCTAAAGTGACGGAGACAACAACTGCGCAAAAAACCGTTAATATCTTCTTCCTGTGCTTGAACAGCACCGTGAGAAAATATCTTAAGTCGCCTGTCTGCTGCTTATCCTCGAGCAAATATTGGTTATTCATGGACGAATCCTTTTGGTTATTTAATATATAGCGAAGCCTGCGCCAATGGGGATCGGGATGTTTCTCCGGATGTACTGATCAATCCATAAGTTGACATTTGCAATATGTGATCTCGGCACATAAATTATGTCATTCGGCATAACCGAAATGTCCTGTGCCCGGTCTGACCCGTCTAGGGCCTTTTCCAGATTCACCACCATAGTGATTAGTTTGTTGTCGGCGGACCGCCGGGCTACGATTACTTCATCGACCCTGGCCGACTCTTTGAACCCCCCAGCCTGGGATACCGACTGTAGTACGGTCATCGGTTCGGTCAGATTAATCAACCCCGCCTTGTTGACCTCACCGTCCACATAAACCTTCTGCGCGGTAAACGTCCGGACAAGCACGGAAATTTCGGGATGGGCGATTTCGCCGGCGTATTTCCCCTTAAGAGTTTCCACTAACTGGGCGGGCGTTAAGCTGACTGCGGTAATTTCCCTGGCCAGCTGCAAGGAAATGCGGCCATCGGGCCGAACGGTGACCAGTTCGTTCAGTTCCGGGTTGTAAAAAAATTTGATTTCCAACTGATCGCCCGCCTGAATCCGGTATTCTTGGGGTGGAGTCGTGGTTGTTTGCGCTGCGCTAGGTAATGGTGTGGGGTACCTCACGGCAGGGGAGCAAGCCGTCACCAGCAGGATGGGTATAAACATGATGATGCCTGACAATTTCATAAAAGCGTCCTCCTCATGGCATGAACATCGAACGGTCGAGCTGCTGGATAAATCCAGTGTTGCTCCTCATCTCCATTAAGCCAACGATTCTAAAGATGTGTCGACTCTAATAATTACACAATAATTCACCGAAACAATAGAACGTAATGGTTTATTTTAATTGTCAAAAGCTATTAAACCTCTATGCTTTTGAATTAATACTAAAGTTTCAAATAACTGCAGCGACAGGAAATTAAGGCGAGGGAGTGATTTAATTGCTGTGAAGTTAGATTGATAGGGGTGGGGTAGGTGGGGAGTCGTTAAGATTTAGCGCTGGTCATGACTTTTGGCATTAGTAGCAAAAAGTCAGATGAGCAAGCAGCAGCGGTTTTTTTAATGAATTAACCTGGGGGATATTGTGAATCACAGTTTTAAAAGATAGGAGGGTCACTGGTGTTGCATAAGGCCGGAAATGAGTTGGGAGCGACTGGAAACGTTGAACTTTCTGTAAATCCGACTGAGATGCGATTTTATGGTCTGTTCGCTTAAGAAAAGTTGAGCGGCAATCTCTTTGTTTCTGCTTCCTTTCTTGAGCAGATCCAGGATCTGCTGCTCTCTATTGCTGATTTTGTCCACTTTGCCGCTTTGGGAGATAGTGCCGACTTTGTAGAGAAGCGCCTTCAAATTATGGTTATCTATCCAGATCTGGCCCGAAGCCACGACCTTCATCGCTTTTTTCAGCAAAGAGATGTCTGCAACGGTGGAAAGAACCCCGTCCAGTTTATAGGTGAGGATCATTCGAATCACATCATCCTGCTCCAGGCCGGTATCAAGCAGAAGGATCTTGGTCTCCCGTCCACGGGTCAACAGCTTCTGCTTTAAATTGTAATGGTCCGTCAGGACTAGATCGGGTCTGCAATTAACAACATCATGACCCTCGTGGGAAATGAACAGACGGTCCCCGGGTTCCTCCATTTTGAGGGAATGATAAAGTGCCTCTGAGAGAACGCGGCTCTCCAGGCTGATCAAGATATTCATTAATCCACTCCTGAAAACTTATATCGGTAATTGCGCTCCCGAAAAAGCTGAGGTGGAACTGGTTTAATTATAGTATCCCAATAATTCGGTTTGGCAATATATAATTATTTAACCTGGTTGGCATTCATCTTCAGCCAGACCTGTCTTTGGCAATTATTCTGAGGGACTACCGCTTCCCCCGAGTCTACCCACGCAATTACAGCAAGACGATCAGCGCCACACCGCCGGCAAAGACCGTCAGGTTGCTTGTCGCGGAAAGGCCATGGAGTCGGGAGAATTGCTGGCGGAGCGGGTGGTTCCTGGGCGTGCTCTCGAAAGAGGTGATCTCTCTTTTTAGGGCAGCCAGGTGGGGTTCAAGGTAAAAGGCTTCAAACGAGGTGAGCAGCAGCATGGCAAGGACGATGGGGAGCGTTACTGCAAAGTTTCTGCCGCGTGTAATGAGCAGGCAAAGAAGGGCAATGCTCCCGCAGACGAGCCCCCAGCGGAAGTAGGCGGGGAAGATCTCCCCGACCATCCTTCCTGCCAGGTCACGTCCCTGGGTCTTGAACAGCATAGGGGTAACCACGAAGGTGAAGAGGGCGATCCCGCCAACCCAGAGGGCAATGGCGAGGCGGTAGATGATCGAAAATACTTGCATGATGTTCTCCATATCTTTTTGCGGGGGCGGGGGGACCATTGGGGGCGGCAACTGCGCTACTACATGTTTCCCAATCCGTATCTTTCAATGATCCAGCGGGCGATACTCCGGCTGGCCGGCAGTGACGCCGGCATTTGGCTGGGGGAGAACCAGCGGGCATCTTCAAGTTCTGTTTGATCTACCCGGATCTCGCCGCCGGCGTAGTCGGCGACGAAAGCGGCCATCAGCTGACTTGGGAATGGCCAGTTCTGGCTCCCCACGTAACGGATGTTGGTGACCTCCAACCCGGTTTCCTCCTTCACTTCTCGCGCCACGCATTCCTCCAGGCATTCGCCGAAGTCGAGGAAGCCGGCCACCAGGCTGTAACGCCCGGCGGGCCACTCTGCCTTGCGGGCGAGGAGGAATTCCTCCCCCTTTCGTACCAGCACGATGACACAGGGGTGGATGTGGGGAAAATGCTCAACATGGCAGCGGCTGCAGCGTTTCCCCCAGGTAGCGGCGATTCGCTCCATGCCCCCGCCGCAGCGGGAGCAGACCGCGCTGTTGTTTTCCCAGTGGAGGATTTGTTGGGCGAGGCCGCCGAGGGTGAGAAGCCGGTCATCGAGACGCTCTTTCACCGCGTTGAACGGTTCCGCCAGCAGCGGGGGGGGGAGTTGCTGCTCTTTGCCGATGCGGAGCGCCCTGACCGGCTTGCGCCGCCAGGTGCCGATCAGCAGGGGGACTTGCTCAACCTTAATGCTAGTTGGTAATTGTTCCGGCAGTGCCAGGGTGTCGCCACGGTCCTGAACGACCAGGGCGTTACCCTGCAGGATTAGCCAGAAGCCTGGCTCGCCGGCATGGGCCTCGGTGGGGGTGTGGGGAATGAAATCGTGCTTGATGACAGCGCCGTTGAACGGCAGGTTGATGGCGTCAGGGTACATGGTGCTCCTTCTGGTTGAGGGTAACCACAAGGATACTCCAATTTCTTCTGGACGCAACACCTATTGCTTCCGTCAGGAGGTCTTCCAATGCCTGTTAGGCCGCCTGTCCAACCTTTTCCAGCTCCCCATGGCTGAGCATTTTTTCCAGGTCGAGGAGTATCAGTAGTTTGTCGTCGAGCATACCGACGCCGCTGATACAGTCGGAATCTTTGCTCCTGACAGTTTCCGGGGCTGGCGCAATCTGCTCCGGATTGAGCTTAAAGACCTGGGACACCTGGTCCACAATGAAGCCGATGGTGACGCCGTCGATAATCACCACGACGATCCGTCTGTTCTCGTTAGAGACATCGGCGTTGACGCCCAGGTTAAAGCGTTTCCTGAAATCGATAACGGGAATGACCTTGCCGCGCAGATTGATCACTCCTTCTACAAATGCTTGGGCATTCGGCATTTTCGTGATATTCACCATCCGGATTATCTCCTGCACCTTGAGGATATCCACGCAATACTCCTCATTGTCCACCGTGAATCCGACCAGATGAGAGAGGTGGCCGCTCCCTGCAGTTTGTCCGGCTGTCATTTGCATCTGCAAACCCTCCTGAGAAAAACGGTTTATGTTTGAACTGCCGGAATCTAGACAGCCAGCTTGAATTGCCCCACCAGCCGCTGCAGCTCCTCTGCCAGCCTGGCCAGCTGGCTGGCGGCAGTGGCCGATTCCTGGGCCCCCTTGGCAGTTTCCTGCACCACTTCGGTGATCTGCTGGATATTGTTGCTGATCTCGGTGGTGGTGGCGGTCTGCTCCTCGGCAGCGGTGGCGATCTGGCTCACCTGGGCGGTGACCGAGTTGATCTGGATAAGTATGGCCTTTAAAGCTTCACCGGAGCGTGCAGCTTCGCTGGTTCCCTTTTCCACCTCATGGACCCCTTCGTCCATGGCGTGCACTGCCCCTTTGGTTTCCTGCTGAATCGCCTTGATCATCTGACCGATCTCTTTGGTGGCTTTGGTGGTCCGCTCCGCCAGGGCCCGGACCTCGTCGGCGACCACGGCGAAGCCGCGCCCCTGCTCGCCGGCCCGGGCCGCCTCGATGGCGGCATTCAAGGCGAGCAGGTTGGTCTGGTCGGCGATATCCTCGATGGTGCCGACGATCTCGCCGATCTGGTCGCTCCTGGCGCCGAGGCTCTCAACGGTTTTGGCCGATGTTTTGACCCGCTCGGCGATCCGGTTCATGACCGCCACCGATTCCTGCACCACCGCGGCACCGGAAACTGCGGCATCGTTGGCCTGCTGGGAACCCTGGAACGCCATGGTGCAGTTCTGGGCAATCTCAGTCGAGGTGGCGGTCATCTCTTCGCCGGCCGTAGCGACAGTGCCGGCCTGGTTCGCCACTTCTTCGGCGCCGGTGGCCATCTGTTCGGAAGTGGAGTAGAGCTGGGTGGCGGCAGAGGCCACCTGGGTGGAATTTTGAGCCACTTGATTGATAATCTTGCCGAGCTTTTTACACATGCTGTTCACTTCCTGGGCAAGCAGCCCCATCTCGTCTTTTGTCTCGACGTCGCAGTGAACGGTGAGGTCGCCACCCGACACGGAGGTCAGGGTCGCCAGGACCTTTTGAAGCGGTGCGGCGATGCTGCGAATGATCCAGAAGGAGAGCAACGTCGCTATGATAATGGCGGCTATTCCCATAACAATGGTTTGGGACTGTGTGCGGTAAGATACCTTGTCATAATCCTCGTCGGAGGCTTTGGTTTCCTTGGCAATAATCTCGGCGAATTTTTCGAGATTAGCGGAAATGACTCTGGTCCTCGTGTCGATCTCGTGGTCGACCGCCCTTATGGCCGGTGTGATATCGCTACTCTGCTTCAAGAGCGGCAAAAGCTTTCCTTCATAGAGCTCGATCAGCTCGGACAGAGCCTTGTTGGCATTGCTGTATAACTGTTTCTCTTCCGGAGTATCTGAGTTCTTTTTGATCTCCTCCATCAGCTTGAGGGATTCCTTCTTTGACTTCGCCCACTCCGACGCCGATGTCGCAAGGTCCCGGTTGATTTCGGCACTGCCAATCACCTCGGAAAGAACAGTGCCTATGTGTGCGGCATTTGTAGTCATAATCGCCTCTTCGCTATTTGAAACAACGAAACTCTGCATATTCCCAAGCGTATGAGTCGCAAAATAGGTGGCAAGCATCAAAATGGAGATGATGATTGCGACGAGCCCGGCGTTCAGGTACAGCTTGTTCTTGATTGTGAGATTCATCTAGTTTCTCCCTTGTGTAGTAATTTATACGATCTCATTTTATAGGCAAATACAACCCCTCCACCTAACGGAAAGGAAACTCAGCCCGCGGTCTTGAAAAACTTCACCCCATCCTTCAGTTCTTCCGCCAGTTTAGCCAGGTGGTCCGCTGCTGAGACCGAGTGCAGCGCCCCCTTGGCACTTTCCTGTACCACTTCAGTGATCTGCTGGATGTTGTTGGTTATCTCGCCGGTGGTGGCGGTCTGCTCTTCGGCAGCGGTGGCGATCTGGTTAATCTGTAGGGCCACAGCGTTAATCTGTTCGAGGATATCCTGGAGCGCCTTGCCTGACTTGGCTGCTTCCGCGGTCCCCTTTTCCACCTCGATGACTCCCTCTTCCATGGCGGCCACCGCACCCTTGGTTTCCTGCTGGATCGCCTTGATCATCTTGCTGATCTCTTTGGTGGCTTTGGTGGTCCGTTCTGCCAGGGCTCTGACCTCATCAGCTACGACGGCGAAACCGCGCCCCTGCTCACCGGCCCGGGCCGCTTCAATGGCGGCATTGAGCGCCAGCAGGTTGGTCTGGTCGGCAATATCCTCGATGGTGCCTATGATCTCGCCGATCTGGTCCGAACGGGCACCGAGGCTTTCCACGGTCTGTGCCGATTCCTTGACCTTCCCGGCGATTCTGATCATCCCCTGCACGGTATTCTGTACCACTGCCGCGCCAGTCTCCGCTTTGCTATTCGCCTCTCTGGACCCCTGGGCCGCCAGGATACAGTTCTGGGCGATCTCGTTTGAGGTTGCGGACATTTCCTCGCTTGCGGCAGCCATGGTCACTGCCTGGGCCGCCACCTCCTCAGCCCCTGTGGCTAGCTGTTCCGAGCTCGAATAAAGATCATTGGCCGCAGTTGAAAGCTGCACGGTATTGCGTGCCACATCACCGATAACAGTATGGAGTTTGCCAAGGAATTCATTGAATGAAATGCCCATATGTCCGAGCTCGTCTTTTGAGGTGACATCGAGGCGTTTGGTCAGGTCTCCTTGGGAAATGTCGGCAAATATTTCCAGCATTGCCCTGAGCGGTTTCATGATGCTGGCGTGTAGGAACAGTGATGCCCCAATGCCTAATACTGCTGCTATGAGACTCAGCGCTACTATTACCCAGATCACGTGCCTGCTTGCCGCGGAAATTGTCTCTTTGTTGTCCTGCATCTTTTTATGCCATCTGCTCGCAGATTCAGCAGTAATCTTGTTGACTCCGTTCATGGTGTCCCGGTAGCGGCCAAGGGCGGCATCGGCATCTGCGGCGCTTTTAAGTTTCCCTCCCTGGATCTGCGCGTGGACAGCTTTGAAGCCTAGAACGTACTGGCCCAGGCCGTCTTTAATCTTTTGGATCGCCACCTTGTCTTCCTGTTCCACCGCCAGCCGCTCCAGTTCGGCAATGCGCATCTCAAACTGTTCGCACTGCTCGTTCCATTTGGGGAAATCCTGCTTGGCCCGCTCGTCGGTTGAACCGATCCTGATGAACATATTCTTTTCGTAGCGCCGCAATTCGAGAGCAATTGCCCTGGAAATGGCGAAGGTGTCGGACATTTTGGAGTCGACATTGAGCATCTGCAAGGTACGCTTCGAAATGGAGGAGACCCCCCAATATCCTGTTACAGCAATACCGAGGAGCAGCGTCAGGACCAGCCCAAATCCACAGCCTAACCTGGTACCGATGTTCAGATTTTTTAGCAGCACGGTGATACCTCCTTTACTTCGCCTGTATTCGTTGTCTACGGTAGGACATCGAGTCATTACTGATATCGGTATTAGCAGAGAAAACTAAAATGTTGCGCTGCGGTTAAATTGAGGTTTTGCCGGCTGGTTGAAGAGCGAGCCACCGCGGTGGTATAGTGGACCCCAATTTCAGGACAATAGTTTAAGATGGTGCCTGCGATAAAAAGGAGCAGGCAATGAGCGAACGGAAGCGCAAAAGCTTTACCAGCC
>JAYSLX010000123.1:0-3383 GCA_043725245.1 Geobacteraceae bacterium
TGCCATATGCAATATTATCTGCCACTGTCCGCGAAAAGAGGAACCCTTCCTGAGGGACGAATCCTATGGCGTTACGAAGTTGGAAAAGAGGTATGCGGTTTATGTCTGTACCATCTATGAATATCATGCCGTCAGTGACCGGATAAAGGCGCGCAAGAAGGCGGACCAGGGTTGACTTTCCGGAGCCGATCCGTCCGACGATACCAAGCCTGGAACCCTGCTTTATACGGAGTGAAAGCTCCTTAAGCACCGGCTCTTCGCCGTACCCGAAACTAAGGTTTCTCAGTTCGACCTCACCAGCTATTCTCTCGATCGTTGCCGGCTCTGAAGGTTCGGAAACCTTGGCGTTGGCATCAAGAATGCCGTTGAGCCGCTCCATAGAGGCTGCCCCGCGATGTGCCAGATTCAATATCCAACCTAGCATAATGGTTGGCCAGATAAGCATCGCCAGGTAGCCATTGAAGGCGACGAAATCGCCTAAGGTTAGGGCACCGCTAACCACCCTCTCCCCGCCTACAAGAAGGACGATCAGCGTACCGAGTGCCCCGGTGGCGGCCATTATCGGTATCATAAAGCCCCGCAACTGCGCCACACGCATATTGCTCGCCATGTAGCGACCGCTCGCTTCTCTGAAGGATTCGATTGCGGTCTCTTCCCTGCAGTAAGCCTTTATCAACGGTGCCGCCGAAACGTTCTCCTCCACGGCGCTGGTCAGCCTG
Organism: Geobacteraceae bacterium; assembly: GCA_043725245.1. Taxonomy (GTDB): domain Bacteria; phylum Desulfobacterota; class Desulfuromonadia; order Geobacterales; family DSM-12255; genus Geoanaerobacter. The sequence goes on from JAYSLX010000123.1 coordinate 720, forward strand.
GCAAGCTCCTCCTGGGTTCTTTTTGAGCGCCTGAACATCGACGCACTGAGCCGCTTTACCACGAATATCATCCCTGGAAACGGAATAACCGCGCATAAAGTCAGAAAAGGGCTGAGCCTGGCCATAATGGATAGGGCAGCAATGTAGACCACCACAGAATTAATTATGTTCAGAACACCGAAGCCGACAAGCATCCGGACATTGGTCAAATCGTTTGAGAAACGTGACATAAGGTCACCGGTCCGCTCATTGGTGAAGAACGGTTGATCAAGCTGCAGGAGCCTCGCATAGAGGTCATCGCGGATCAGGAATTCGATACGGCGGGCAGCATGGAGGAGGGTTGTTCGGGAAAAAACCCTAACGGTACCGTGAAGAAGAGCAGCACCAATGATCAGCCCACCAAACCAAGCCGGGGAATGGATTCTGCCGGCAGGAGATTGAAGGCTCTCCACGGCAAGCTTCAGCAGCCAGGGGATTAGCAAAGCACAGGCATTGGTTCCCAAGAGAAAAAGAACGCCAAGCAGGTAAGAGACCCGCTGTTTTATAACATATCCATATAGACGTGAAAACTGGCTGATGGGGGCCTCACCGGAAAAGAGTCTGCAGCCTGAAAGGCCGTCTTCTTCCAGTTCTAATTCATTTCAACAGCACTGTCAAAACCTTACCGGATTGCCGAGCATTCTTCTGTTGCCAACAAGATCTGAGTTCCTCTATAATTCATTAAATTAAACCGGCTCCTTAGCCGGCTTAATTTTGCCATTGACAGAACGCTGTTCCATACTTTAAGGTTCGGTTTTAATATTAGTAATTATATCCCGATTATTTTCAGTTTGACTAAATCGCACCAGGTCAGCGACAGGAAGTCCCAATGAAGCACTCTAAGATGACCCTCTCCACGGAGACAATGAATCTCGACTTCGTCAAGAAGGTGGAGAAACTCTCCGGCAGTTCTGTCCGTCGATGTTTTCAGTGCGGCAAGTGCTCAGCCGGCTGCCCCATGCGAAGCTTCATGGAGCACCCCCCCAACCGGATCGTCCGTTTTCTTCAGCTGGGTCAGTACGAACGTGTACTTGCAGGCCGCTCCATCTGGTACTGCGCCTCCTGCGAGACCTGCACCACCCGCTGCCCGAACAAGGTCGATCTTGCCGCCATAATGGATGCCCTGCGCAAGCTCTCCTGGGATTCCCAGGGACCGTCAAAGGAGAGCTACGTACAGCTGGCCAACCGCCTCTTCATCGAGAACATCAAGAACTACGGTCGCCAGTACGAGATGCGGCTTGCCGCAGTCTTCAACATGAAGAGCGGCCAGTTCCTGAAAGACTTCATGCTCGGCCCCAAGCTGATCACCAAAGGAAAGCTCAAGATGTTCCACCAGAAGAACCGAAATCTTCCTGAGATTGAAAAGATCTTCAGCCGGATAGAAGAGCTGCGCAAGAAAGGGGAGGCCCCGTGACCCCTGTCAAGAACCTGCTCAGCTACTCCTACTACCCCGGCTGCTCCCTCCACGCCTCAGGGAAAGAGTATGACGAATCGACCCGCGGACTCTTCAAGGCACTGAAGATAGGCCTTCAGGAGGTTCCTGACTGGCTATGCTGCGGCGCCACACCGGCCCACAACGTAGACGAACTCCTCTCCCTCTCCCTGTGTGCCAAGAACCTCGAACTCTCCGAACAGGTAGAAGGCGACCTTGCAGTTGCCTGCGCCGCCTGCTTCTCCCGTCTCAAGGTCACCCAGCACAAGCTTGCCGATAACAATGAGAAGCGCAAACAGGTAGAGTACGCAATCAACGGCACCGTACCGATGGACAAGCAAGTCAAACACCTCCTGGAGATCCTGGCCAAGGACTATGGGCTGGAACGTCTTGCAGCAGCAGTAGAGAATCCGCTTTCCGGCCTGAAGGTCGCCTGCTACTACGGCTGCCTCCTCACCCGGCCACCCGACGTCCCGAACCTGGACTGCATAGAGGCCCCCACCATCATGGAGCGGGTCATCGAAGCCGCCGGTGCCGAGACAGTCGGTTGGAGCCACCGAATGGAATGCTGCGGTGCGAACTTCACCCTCTCACGACCCGGCGTCGTTTTAAAACTCTCCGCCGAGATCCTCGCCTCGGCCAAGCTGGCAGGAGCCGACTGCATCATGGTCGCCTGCCCCCTGTGTCACGGCAACCTCGACATTCGCCAGAAAGAGATCGAAGAAACCACCGGAGAGCATTACGGCATGCCGGTCTTCTACATGACCCAGCTGCTTGCCCTCGCCGCCGGAGTACCGCCCAAAAAGCTGGGGTTCGGCAGCATGATCGTAAGCCCATTGCCGCTTCTGAAAGAGAAAGGGTTGTTGTAAATGTCCAGAATCGGCGTATTCGTCTGCCACTGTGGCGAAAATATCTCCCGCACCGTTGATGTTGAACAGGTTGCCAAGGCTGCCGCTAACTTAAGCGGCGTCGCCTATGCCTGCGATTACAAATACATGTGCTCTGACCCGGGGCAGACGCTCCTCAAAAAGGCCGTTGCCGAGCATAAACTGGAAGGGATCGTTGTTGCCGCCTGTTCGCCCAGGATGCACGAAAAGACCTTTAGAAAAGCCGCCGAAAACGCCGGACTGAACCCCTACCTAGTGGAGATGGCCAACATCCGCGAACACTGTTCCTGGGTCCACGAAGACAAG
>JAYSLX010000124.1:0-12164 GCA_043725245.1 Geobacteraceae bacterium
GCACGATGCCGGCATGGTTTCCGTAGATTTCCTGGAGTTTAAGGATTCAAAAAGCTATCAGGACCGGATCGATGCCGCAGTTGCAAAGGGTGGCTCCAAAGATGCCGTGATCTGCGGTGATGGGGCCATTGAAGGTGTCCCTGTGCAGATTGCGGTTTTCGACTTCTCCTTTATGGGGGGAAGCATGGGGAGCGTGGTCGGCGAGAAGATCACGCGTGCTATTGAACGTGGATTGGAGCGCCACACTCCCGTTATCGTCATATCTGCTTCAGGCGGCGCCAGGATGCAGGAGAGCATAATGTCGCTCATGCAGATGGCCAAGACCTCGGCTGCCCTGGCCAAGCTTCGCGCCAAGGGGCTGCCGTTCCTCTCCATTCTCACCGATCCGACCACCGGAGGTGTAACGGCAAGCTTCTCCATGCTGGGGGATGTGAACATCGCCGAACCAAAGGCTCTCATCGGTTTTGCCGGTCCGCGCGTTATTGAGCAGACCATCCGCCAGAAGCTCCCTGAAGGATTCCAGCGTGCGGAATATCTGCTTGATCATGGCATGGTGGACATCATCGTGGAGCGCAAGGATATGCGCAAAACCGTAGGCGGCATCCTGTCCATGCTTTATCGCACTGCTGCCTGACCGCATATTAAAAGAGTGTTACTGAAAGCTGGTCGACAACAACCCCGTGCCTGCACCTTCCTTTACTGAAAGTGCCGGGTACGGGGTTTTTCATGCCCGGGCGGTTATCGCTGATTATTGACAACGCTTGATTGCATATTACGCTTACATATTGAAATCTTGTTGGATGCCGCTTTTAAGGGATCCTGCAGGATTTTTTTCAGGAGTCAGCATGAGCGGAAACGGTTCACAAAAATGGTACGGTACATTGCCTGTTCAGCAGATCGTGTTGTTGATCTCACTACTGCTTGCGCCGCTGATGGCCCAGGCCGAGACCCCCAAGGTGGAAGGGGGGCCGGACCAGACGAAACATCCTATCTATTCGACCTATCAGTTCAATAAGGACGGCAGGCATATCTATATCGGCATACAACCTCTGGCAATAGAAGGGGTTATGACCGAGGTGATGAGGCGTGATGCAATCCTCAGGAATAACCTGAAGGCCATGGGGCTGGAGGTAGTTTTCTATCCCTTCCTCAAGGGTCTTGATGCCGTATTTTTTGTCAAGCGGGGAGATATAGATATGGTGTCGATGGGCGCTGTACCTACCTTGACCGCCGCTGCAACTGCCGACGTCCAGATTACCGGGGTGGCTAAGGTCAGTAGTGCATCCCTGATCACGAAAAAGGGGGTTGCCGATATCAGGGCCTTGAGAGGGAAGCGGATCGGCTATCCCGACGGGTCAACAGCCCATCTCGGCCTGCTGACGGCGCTTTCAATGGCAGGGATGAATGCTTCGGACGTCCGGATGATTCCGATGGAGGTTGGGGAGTTGTCCACTGCCCTGGCTGAGAACAGGATCGAAGCCTTTTCCGCTTTTGAGCCTACCCCAACCGGGGCACTTGCCAAACACAAGAACTTTGTGTCGATACACCGTTTTTTCATCCCAGGCTATCTCTATCAGTCCCGCCAGTTCGCGGAAAAGCAGCCCGCTGCGTCTCTCCAGCTGCATGCATCGTTTGTCCGTTCGCTGCGCTGGCTGAAGAAGAGCGACAAGAACCTCACAACCGCGACCCAGTGGACGGTACAGGCCATTGAGAGTTTTACCGGCAAGAAGTCCGATGTGACCGCAGAGCTGCTGAAAGCTGTCGCAAAGGAAGATATTCTGCGATTTGCCGACTCAACTGCCATCAGTGAGGTCGAATTCAAGCAGGAGGGCTTCCTGCACAAATCATTTGATTTTCTGAAAACGCAGGGCAAGTTGCCGTCGGATGCTTCCTGGGGAAAAATAGAGAAGTCGGTAAACCGGCGGATTTTGCGGGATATCCTCGCGGATCCTAAAAAATATCAGCTCAATGCGTACACTCCGGAGTAAGACCCTGCAATGAACTGGCACCTGCTACAGCTTTTCAGGCACATCATGCCGGTCAGTATTTGCGACAAGATACTTCTTTTTTTCGGACTCAGCATTGTCATGCTGTTTACTCTCATGGGAGCGGTCAACTATTTCGGGGTGCCGTTTGGTCTGTATGAGGGAGAGTACCGAAAAGGGAAGGCAGCGGCTATTCAAAGACTCACCATAACTGCTGATGACAAGAAGAAGGATATAGAGCAATGGCTTGACCATTGTCTCGTAGGGATGAAGATCTGTGCCGATGATCCCTTGCGCATGGCTTCCGTCCGTACACTGGCAGCTTCTTTTCATTCGGGTTCAGGTCTGCCAAAGCCGGACACCCGACTTGAGGAGTGGTTATCCTCTGTTAAGGATGCATTCCAGTATGACGCCATAGAGATTGTGGATTCCGTGTCCGGTACCAAACTGTTCTCAACCGAGCAGGATGGGACAGGCAGCAAGTGCCCCGTTTTGGGGGAACTGTTTGCAGGCGGAACCGACTGGACGGACAAGATATTTATGGGCAAAGGAGGTAATGACGACAAGGGCTTCCTGTATATCGCGCGCATGGTAAAAGGAGGGGATAATGGCAGATCTTCTGACTCCCCGTCGGTAGTGCTGCTCTTAAGGTCAAGCATGGGGAATCCTTATCTTATGGAGATCCTTCATGACTCGGAGTTGCTCGGGGAAACCGGCGAGATAGTACTTGTCGACATGCAGAAGAGACTCCTGGCCCCTCTCAAGCACAAACTGCCGGATGGGACGGTTGCCCGCCTGTTTGATTACCGGCTTTCGACCCGGGCCGCCGAATACGCCGCCTGGGGGATAGACGGCACTATAGAATCGAAAGATTACCGAGGTCTGCCGGTTATTGCCGTTGTCAGGCATCACCGGGTCACCCCGGATTTCGGCCTCTGCATCATCGTCAAGCAGGATGAGCGAGAAATCTTGGCTCAGCTGAAAAATGGGCTCTATACTACAATAGTCATCACCAGCTCCGGGCTGATTGCGCTGTTGGGCATTCTGTATCTTCTGACAAAAGCATTGCTGAAGCCGCTTGAAACCTTGAGCAGTGTGGTGCATCGGATAGAATCGGGGGATCTGGGAGCGCGTGCCAGGATTGAAACCAAAGATGAGGTCGGCGTTCTCGCAAACGCATTCAACCGGATGGTGGAGAAAATCCAGGTGTGGCATGAAGAGTTTGAGTCGCAGGTACATTCCCAGACAGAGGAGATTCGGGCACTCAACACTGATCTTGAACAACGGGTTGAGCATCGGACCGCCCAGCTGGAGGCGGCAAACCGGGAGCTGGAGGCGTTCAGCTATTCAGTCTCACACGATCTGCGGGCACCTCTTCGACACATCAACGGATTCGCCCGGATTCTTGTCGAGGATTACGACGATTGCCTTGATGAAGCCGGCAGGGACAGTCTCGACCGGATCTGTGCGGCCAGCAGCAAGATGGGGAAGCTGATAGATGAACTGCTTCGATTTTCAAGGGTATCTCGCGCCGAGATAAGCTGCTCGAACCTGGATCTCACTGAACTGGCCGGTAATGTGGCGGCCATGTTCCGGGAGCTGGAGCCGGAACCACGGGTTAACGTAAAAATAGCAAAGGGGCTTCGGGTATGGGGTGATGCGACCCTCCTCGATATTGTTCTTCAGAATCTGATTGGAAATGCCTGGAAATATACCTCTCACACCAAAGAGGCTCTCATTGAGGTTGGACGATGCACGGTCGATGGGGGTGAAGCGTTCTTTGTCAAAGACAACGGCGTCGGTTTTAACATGGAATACAGCGGCAAGCTGTTTAAAGTATTTGAGCGGCTGCATGGGGATGAGATCGAAGGAACCGGGATCGGACTGGCTACCGTGCACCGGATTATCACCAGGCATGGCGGTGTGATCTGGGCTAAAGCAGAAGAGGGTATAGGAGCGACGTTCTATTTCACCCTGCCGCAGGCAGCCTGATCCGTTAAGGGAGATACGTTATGGAGACGATAATGTTTACACCGCAAGATCAGTTTTATGCCAGGGACAAGACCATTCTGCTGGTTGAGGACAATGAAAATGATGCTCTCATGACACAGAGGGCACTTAAAAAGTCCAACATTCTCAACAAGGTTGTTTGGGCCAAGGATGGCGCAGAAGCCCTCGATTTCCTTTTTGTGAAGTGCCTGGGAAATGGGGAGAGTCTCCCGCAGCTTGTGCTTCTGGACCTCCATATGCCAAAGGTGGACGGCATTGAGGTGCTGCGGCGGATTCGGGCGGATGAGCGGATCTGCTGGCTACCTGTGGTCATTTTCACTTCATCCAAAGAGGAAAGAGATCTGATAGAAAGTTATCGCCTGGGGGTCAATTCATATACCTGCAAGCCGATCAGTTTCGATCAGTTTGCACCTCTGGTATCGACCCTCGGCTGCTACTGGCTTCTCATAAATCAGGGTCCGCCACAGGTTTCAAATCGTTAAGCCGGTTCATATGTGCAATAGATTGGACATTCCTCCTTCGCTCCCCTATAATCCCGCCTGTCATGACTTACCGGGAAACTCTCGCGCATATATTCAGCCTGGCGCGCTTCGGCATCATGCCCGGACTGGAGCGGATCACTGCGCTGCTTGCCGCCCTTGGTAATCCACACCAGGAGCTGAAGGCGATCACCATTGCCGGTACCAACGGCAAGGGGTCAACGGCTGCGTTTCTTTCTTCCATGCTCTCTGCCGCCGGATATAAGGTCGGCCTCTTCACCTCCCCCCACCTGATCAGTTTCACCGAGCGGATACGGATCGGCAATGACGAGATTTCCGAAGACGAGGTGGTTGATCTCGTGGCCAGGGCCTTGTCAGTTGCTCCCCCACAGACGACTTTCTTTGAGCTGGTAACCTCGTTGGCGCTTCAGCACTTTTCCGGAGAAAAGGTCGATGTTGCGGTTCTGGAGACCGGTATGGGGGGGCGCCTGGATGCCACAAATGTGGTAAACCCCCTGATATCAATCATTACCCCTGTCAGCCTGGACCACTGTGAATATCTGGGAAGCACACTGTCTGCCATATCCCGGGAGAAAGCCGGCATCATTCGTCCCGGAATGCCGGTGATCTCGGGATACCAGGAGCCAACTGCCATGGCGGTTCTTGAGAGTAAGGCCGGGGCCGGTTGCAGCCCTTTCTATGCTGCCGGGCGTGAATTTACCGCTGCCTGGCGCGGGGAGGTGCTTGACTACTGGGGCCTCCATAACAGTGTGACCGGTCTTGTCCCCGGCCTCAAGGGAAGGCATCAGGCGGAGAATGCAGCCTGCGCGCTTTGTGCTGCAGAACTGCTGGCAGACCACGGCCTTCCATCAAGTCCTGCTGCCATTCGAGAGGGGATTGCAGGTGCCTTCTGGCCCGGCCGTATGGAGCTGTTCCCCGGAACCCCGCCAATCATGCTCGATGGTGCCCACAACCCTGCCGGCAGCCAGGCACTTGCCTCCTCACTTGCCGATATCCCTCACCGGAGGCTGCTGCTGGTGGTAGGGGTCATGAGGGACAAGGATGCCGTAGCCATTCTGGAGCCTCTGATCCCTCTTGCTTCGGAGGTTTTTGCCGTCTCTCCGGATATCGAAAGGGCAATGTCTGCGGATGAGCTGGCAGGTTTGGTGCGGGGGCTTGGTGTGCAATGCGTTTCAGCCGGGACGGTTGCTGGAGGGCTCCGAAGATCAGTTGAAGCTTCTGGGGCTGATGATCTTGTGCTTGTATGCGGGTCGCTCTTTACCGTGGGAGAGGCGCGGGCCGGCCTTCTCTCCAGAAAATGCGAATTGGTGCGGGGATGAGCCGTATGCAGCGTACTCTGTTGCCCGCATTTCTGCTCTGTCTCTCGGTTTGCACTGCTGCGCCTGCTGAAGAGGGGCAATTGAGGGTTACCGCCGATTCCATAACCAGGGAGCAGACAGGCGATATCCTCCGTGCGGTTGGGGATGTCAGGATGGACTGGCAGGGTTACTCGCTGCTTGCAGACAAGGTTGAGTATGCCGGCACGGATCAGACTGCACAGGCCTCAGGGTTGGTCAGACTGCTTCAGGGTGACGATGAGCTGACCGGCGATAACTTGAAGTTAAGACTCGACACCCGTCAGGGGGAAATGACCAATGGCCGCCTCCGGACAAGGGAGGGGAACCTGAGGGTCAAAGGGTCGCTGCTCGAGAAGAGGGGCGATGACGAGTACCGGATGGAACGGGGCTCATTCACCACCTGCGATGCCGACCCGCCTGCCTGGAAATTCACTGCCAGCGATCTGGATGTAGTTCTCGAAGGGTTTGCCACAGGCCGCAACGTGGTCTTCTCTGTTGGCGAAATCCCGGTCTTCTACACCCCCTATATCCTCTTCCCGGTGAAGCGTGAACGTCAGACCGGGTTCCTCTTCCCCCGTCTGGGGAGCTCAACAAAGAAAGGTTTTTTCTTTGATCTCCCCTACTACTGGGCCATATCTCCCAGTGCTGAGGCGACCATAGACCTCGACATCCAGAGCAGACGCGGTATGGGGCTCGGCGTGGATGCCTCTTGGCTCGGGCGTCAGGGGAGTCATGGAGCGTTCAACGCTTACAGTATCTACGATACGAACCTTGGCCGAGATCGCTCCCAGATCGGCGCTACTGTCAAGGAGGCAGTGACCGGCACAACCGATTTCAACGCCGATATTCTGCTTTCCACTGACCGTTCGTTTTTCCGTGACTTTGCAGAGGCAAGCGGAGATTACAACCGCCAGGCCCTTGATTCATCCGTCTCTCTGGCCAATCGCTGGGATTCATGGTACCTTGCAGGCGAGGCCAGAATTCTCAACGATCTTGATAGCCTGGAAAACCAGAAGACGCTGCAGCGCCTCCCCGAGATCACGCTTACAGGGACTGGTCAACGTCTCGCGGCACTCCCCCTTTATGCCGGATTTGGTGGTCGTCTTACCAACTTCTATCGACGGGAAGGGGTGAGGGGGCAGCGTCTCGTGGTCCAGCCGACCCTGGCCTATTACGCGGATCTGCCCGACGGACTTGCCCTGGGCGGATGGGGAGGCTATCAGCAGCGGCTCTATAATGCATCGGACGGAGCAGGAGATGGGGGTAAAGGGACCGGTCTTGCTCTGGCCGGAGCAGCTGCCTCATCCAGTTTTACGCGCATCTATGAACCGGGTGGAAGGGAGATGGTCAGGCTGCGGCACCTTCTTGAGCCTGCCATCGTATACTCATTCGTACAGGATAAGAACCAGGGGAATCTGCCGTTTTTCGATTACGACGACCGGGTCATAGGGCAGAGTCTCCTCAACTGGTCGCTTACCAGCGTCCTGACCGGCCGCTTCGCGCCTGCCGGGACTTTGGAGTATCGAGATCTACTGATGGTAAGGCTAAGCCAGGGATACCAGATCAGTGGAGGCCGGCGCGATCTCCTCAATGGTGCCGATGCGGGCAGACCGCTGACCGATATCAGACTGGAAGCCCGGGCAGAGCCTTTACGATCGCTCAGCATAGAGACCGACAGCCGCTTCTCTCCCTACCATGCCGAGGTTACGAACTCCACACTCAGCGCCACCCTGCACGACCTCCAGGGAAACGAGACTGGGATCGCTTACAGCAGGATATCAGGCAGTCTGGACTACCTTGAGGGTAAACTCTCCCTGAACCTTGTAAAACCTGTTGTACTCCAGTACACTGGCCGCTATTCCTTTGATCGGCGCGACTTCCTTGAAGAGTTCTACGCCATAGAATATCGTCACCAATGCTGGAGCGTGAACCTCTCCTACCGCGACCGTCGGGACAACAAGGAATTTCTGGTCAACTTCAGCCTTGCGGGAATCGGCGGTCTTGGTAAAGTAAAGCTATTCTAAAAATATGAGGCATTTATATGGCAAAACAGTTCAGGCCCGAATCGATCCTCGTTACCGGTGGTGCCGGTTTCATTGGAGCAAATTTCATTCACTCGTTCATGGCGACCAATCCCGGCTGCAGGGTTGTCAATCTTGATATTCTGACCTATGCCGGAAACCTGGAAAATCTGAAGGGGGTCGAGGGGAACCCGGCCTATCGGTTCGTTCGAGGCGATATCGGCGATGCCTCAACGGTGGCGAAACTCCTGGCAGATGAAAGGATCGATGCCGTAGTCCATTTCGCAGCAGAGTCACATGTGGATCGCTCCATTACAGGTCCTGAGATCTTTGTCAGGACCAATGTGCTCGGTACCCAGGTGCTTCTTGAGGAATCCAGAAGACACTGGCAGGCCGGGACCGTCGCAGACTTCAGATACCTGCAGGTATCCACCGACGAGGTCTATGGCAGTTTAGGCGATACTGGCTTCTTCACCGAGGGTACGCCGCTTGCCCCCAACTCTCCGTATTCTGCCAGAAAGGCCTCGGCAGACCTCCTTGTACGGGCTTATCGAGAGACCTTCGGGATGCCGACACTCAATACCCGCTGCTCAAACAACTACGGCCCGTACCATTTTCCGGAAAAGCTGATCCCGTTGATGATCCACAACATCGTTGCAAAGAAGCCGCTTCCGGTCTACGGCGACGGCCTGAACGTGCGTGACTGGCTGCATGTGAAGGACCATTCCGTGGCCATTGAGACGGTCCTGAAGTGGGGGAGTCTGGGTGAGATCTACAACATCGGCGGCAACAACGAGTGGAAGAACATCGACATCGTTCACCTGGTGTGCGACCTGCTGGACAGCCGCCTTGGTCGTGATCAGGGAGAGAACCGTCAACTCATCACCTTTGTAAAGGACCGGCCCGGCCATGACCGGCGCTACGCCATAGACGCCTCAAGGATGAGGAATGAACTCGGCTGGGAGCCGTCGTACACCTTCGAACAGGGGATAGCTGAAACCATAGACTGGTACCTGGAAAATCAGGCCTGGGTGGAGCAGGTAACATCCGGTGCGTATCGGGAGTATTACGAGAAGCAGTACGGTAACCACTGAGAAACGCGAAATTGCGGAATGGGTATGGGAGGTATTGATGATACTAGTTGTTGGCGCCAATGGAATGCTTGGACAGGATCTGCTGAAGGAACTACCCGGCGAGGTGCGGGGTCTTGACCTGCCTGATATCGATATCACTTCGCTTGAGTCAGTTCAGGAGGTGCTGGGGAGGCTCCGGCCGCAGGTAGTGGTGAACGCCGCTGCCTATACCGACGTTGACGGCTGTGAGTCCAACCAGGAACTGGCTATGCAGGTGAACGGCGAAGGTGTTGCCTTTCTTGCTATGATTTGTAGGGATATCGGCTCCAGACTGGTGCAGATCAGCACCGACTACGTCTTTGACGGAGGCAAGGGCTCTCCGTATCTTGAAGACGATCCGACCGGACCGCTCAGTGTCTATGGTGAGTCCAAGCTTGCCGGTGAGCTGAATGCCCGCTTTACGCCGGATCATCTGATAGTAAGGACACAGTGGCTCTATGGCCTTCACGGCAAGAACTTCGTCGAGACAATGCTCAGGCTCGCTACGGAGAAGGACGAACTCGCGGTGGTAGATGACCAGATCGGATCACCAACATGGACGGTTGATCTGGCAAAGGCAATCCGGGCGCTCATCGAGCAAGACTGCAAAGGGATCTACCATGCGGCCAACAGCGGCTTCTGTTCGTGGAACGAGTTTTCCACGGCCATATTTGCCGAGGCAGGAGTGTCAATGCGCGTGAAGCCGATGACTACAGAGCAGTTGGGGCGTCCGGCGCGCAGGCCACTCTACTCAACCCTCGATTGCGGCAAGCTGGCCAATGATACCGGTTTTCAGCTTCAGACCTGGGCAGAGGCCCTTAAACAGTATATGAACAAGAGGAAAGGATGATCATGGAGCGCGGAGAAAGACCATGGGGGACCTACACGGTCCTGGAAGAGAACCGGAATTACAAGATCAAACGGATTGAGGTACTGCCGGGTAAGCGCCTGTCGCTCCAGAAGCACCACCACCGGAGCGAGCACTGGATCGTGGTTTCCGGCACTGCCAAGGTTACCTGCGGCGACAATGAATTCACGGTCAATATTAACGAGTCGACCTTCATCCCCATAGGCATGAGCCACCGACTGGAGAATCCGGGAATGATACCCCTGGTGATCATCGAGGTTCAGAGCGGCGAGTATCTGGGAGAGGACGATATAATACGATTTCAAGATGACTTCAATCGTTGCGAGGCGGAAGTGTCGGAGTAGTCTGGAAGATAGCAACAGGTACGGATACCCATGTCAGAAGAGAGCATCGATTATTCAGAGCATTATCATGTAGGGATGCGGGTCGGGATCGATATTCCCCTCAGCAGCGGGCAGGTCTTCCGCGAGTGGGGGATCATCATCGAGATGGACAAGGATTATCTCCAACTCCGCCTCTCCCGTGACATCCTTCCCAATGAGATGCGGATTGAGGTCGGCACCATCTTTTTGCTGGTTACGGGCAAGGAAGGGGCTGGTCTCTGTTGCCGCGCCATAGTGGTTGGGGATAACAGCAGGCGTGTGGTGCCTCTTCGCCTGATAAGCGAGGTCCTCATCTATGAAAGGCGGGAGTTTTTTCGCCTCGGGACCTACCTTCCTATGGCCTGGCAGCCATGCAGGGGAATGACCCGCCGCGAGGTAAGGGAGCGATGGCAAGATGCCCGCCTCTTCAGAACCTGGCATTGGAGCGAGCTGAACGAGGCAGTTCCGATGATGAAGCCGTTGCCTCCGGATCAGCAATCGCGCTACCAGCAAATGCGCGATACCATGAAGGTCAAGTTTCAGCCGTTAGCTGCCAATATCAGCGGCAGCGGGATCAGGCTGAAGATCGGAGAGCATTTCACCCCAGGGGATCTCATAGCCCTGCAGTTTTTCATCCCTTTTGCCAAGCCAAACACTATAGAGGTTGTTGGTGAGGTGGTCTGGACCGCACCTGTGCTGACCAGTTCCGCTGGACTTTCATTAAACTATGTTTCCATGAGTTACCAATACATCGATGATCGCGATCGGGAGAGCATCATCCGTTTAATATCACTGGAGCAGCTTCAGCAACTTCAGCAGCTGCGTGGCAACCTGACAACGCCTCTTCTTCCTGATGAGTCGCTCTCACCCGCGGAACTCGCTGCAAACAGGCGCAGAAGGATTCTCATCACCACTGTTGTGCTGGCCTTACTTGTCGCTGCCGCTGTCTGGCTTGCCCCGATGGTGGCTGATTACTATGCACGCACGATCGGTCGGAATGTAATCGACAAGACCTTCGAAGAGGGGGTCAACAAATATCGTAAAGGCTCGGATAAATATGGCTACTAGTCAGTCATCGCTGCCGGATCGCCCATCAAGCTGGCCCCTCCCATGGAAGAATTCGCTGGTGGGCCTGATGGGGACATTTATTGAGGCGATTCCGGATGCGTCCATGGTTCTGGATGGCCAGCGTCGGGTACTGATTGCCAATGTGAGGCTGCTTCGCACCTTCGGACTCTCCGCCGGGCAGGTGGTTGGTCGAAGGCCTGGCGAGGCACTTCATTGCCTTTTTGCCGGAGAGAGCCCTGATGGCTGTGGGTCCGGACTGCACTGCAGCGTCTGTGGCGCCCTGCGAACTATTCTGCTCAGTCAGGAGTTGCATGAGCAGGTTGTCCAGGAGTGCCAGATCGAGTTGGGAGGTGAAGATGGCAGATCTCTGGATCTTGAGGTCACCGCCACGTATGCGGTTATTGAGGAGACGCCGGTTACCATCTTCGTGCTGAGGGATGTCAGTATGGAGAAACGCCGTAGCGTCCTCGAGAGGCTTTTTTTTCATGACGTGCTGAATACGGTTGGCGGGATTCATGGTCTTGCCGAGTTGATTAACGGCGGATCGGTGCTTGCCCCGGATCAGGAGTTGGAATACCGTCGCTGGATTCTGGAACTTTCCGATAAACTCATCGACGAGATCCAGGGTCAGCGAAAGCTGATGGCTGCCGAACAGGGGGAATTTGTTCCTGATCGCGGCCTTGTTGCCGTCAATGAGCTGCTGCGAGAGGTTCAGGCCCTTTATGCCGATCACGAGGTTGCTGCAGGGCGTGCACTGAAGCTTGGCAACGTCTGCAACAGACTGATCATCAGCGACAAGCAGATCTTGAGGCGAATTCTTGTCAACCTGGTCAAGAATGCACTGGAGGCAACTGAACGCGGAGGAACAAATTCCCCCTGTTCGGCAGCCATCAGCTTTCGC
>JAYSLX010000125.1:0-13029 GCA_043725245.1 Geobacteraceae bacterium
CTGGCGGCCATTATCGATGACAGCGCTCCGGAGAAAGATGTCGCGGCCTTCACCGAACCGCACTGGACACCGCTGACCCTCCGCGCCCGCCTGCGGCAACTTCCACCGCTGCAGACCGATGGCCTCTGGCCCGCCCAGATAAGGGCGATCAACAACCTGGAAAAGTCCCTGGCTGACGACCGCCCCCGCGCCCTGATCCAGATGGCGACCGGTTCGGGTAAGACATTCACCGCCATCAACTCCATCTATCGCCTGATCAAATTTGCCGGGGCGCGGCGGGTGCTCTTTCTAGTGGACCGCGCTAACCTGGGACGGCAGACGCTCAAGGAATTCCAGCAGTACGTCTCCCCTTACAATAACTTCACCTTCACCGAAGAGTACATCGTCCAGAACCTCTCTTCCAACCACCTCGACCACACGGCGCGGGTCTGCATCTGCACCATTCAGCGTCTTTACTCCATGCTCAAGGGGCGCGAGCTTCCCGAAGAGCTTGATGAGGAGTCGGCGGCGGAGCTGGGGAGCCTGTTCAAGGAGCCGGAGCCGATCGAGTACAACCCCGACTTTCCCATCGAGGATTTCGACTTCATTGTCACCGACGAGTGTCACCGCTCGATCTATAATCTCTGGCGGCAGGTACTCGAATACTTCGACGCCTATCTCATCGGCCTCACTGCCACGCCCTCCAAGCAGACCTTCGGCTTTTTCAACAAGAATCTGGTCATGGAGTACGGCCATCCCCAGGCGGTTGCCGACGGGGTCAACGTCAACTACGACGTCTACCGCATCCGCACCCAGATTGGTGAGACAGGCGGCAAGGTCGAGGCCGGCTACTATGTGGACAAGCGCGACCGCGAGACGCGCGCGGTGCGCTGGGAACAGTTGGACGACGATTTCGCCTATGACGCCAAACAGCTCGACCGTGACGTGGTCTCTGTCGACCAGATCCGCACCGTGGTCCGCGCCTTCCGCGACAAGCTCTTCACCGAGATTTTTCCCGGCCGCACCTGGGTGCCGAAGACGCTGATCTTCGCCAAGGACGACTCCCACGCCGAGGACATCGTCAAGATTGTCCGCGAGGAGTTCGGCAAGGGGAACGACTTCGCCCAGAAGATCACCTACCGCACCACCGGCGATACTCCTGAGAACCTGATCAAGGCTTTTCGCACCAGCCCCATGCCGCGTATCGCCGTCACTGTCGACATGATCGCCACCGGCACCGACATCAAGGCGGTGGAGTGCGTCTTTTTCATGCGCATGGTCAAGTCGCGCGCCTATTTCGAGCAGATGAAGGGGCGCGGGGTGCGCATCATCAACGACAACGACCTGCAGGCAGTCACCCCGGATGCGATCAGCAAGGACCATTTCGTTATCGTCGATGCCGTCGGCGTCTGCGAACAGGACCAGACCGATTCGCTTCCAATGGAGCGGAAGAAAAACGTCGGCTTCGAGAAGCTGCTGCAGGCGGTCGCCTTCGGCAACTGCGAGATCGACGTCATCTCTTCAGTGGCGGCACGACTGGCGCGGATGGAGAAGAAGCTCACCCCCCAGGAGCAGCGGCAGGTGATGGAGCTGACCGGCGGCAAGTCGCTGAAAGCGCTGACCGGTGATCTGGTTGCCGCCCTGGAGCCGGATCGGCATGTCTCCCAGGCGCAGAAGGATTCCGGGACCAGCGAACCGGACGCCAAGCAGATTCGCCAGGCGGCAGCACAGATTCTCGGTGAGGCGGCCCGGCCCTTGTGCAACCCGCAGCTGCGGGAACTGCTTTTTGAGATCAAGAAGAAGAACGAGCAGATCATCGACACGGTCAGCGCTGATACGGTGCTTTTCTCCGGCTTCACTGAGGAGAAGGCCAAAAGCGTGGTCGACTCTTTCGAGCAGTTCATCGCCGATAATAAAGATGAAATCACTGCACTGCAGGTGCTCTACAGCAAGCCGTACCAGCAGCGGCTCCGCTTTGCCGATGTGCAAGAACTGGCCGAGAAGCTGGTGGCCCAGGTGGAGCAGCTGCGTATCTACCAGACCCATCCGTTAGGGTGGGAGAAGCGGGTTCCGGACGAGCTGTGGGCGGCCTACCAAAAGCTCCAGGCAAGCAAGGTGCGCGGCGCGGCGGCCAATCACATCTTGACCGATCTGGTGTCGCTTGTGCGCTTTGCCATGCACCAGGAAAACGAGCTGGTGCCTTATCCGGAGAAGGTGCAGGTCAACTTTGCGTCGTGGCTTGGGCAGCAGCAGGCAAGCGGCAAACGCTTTACTGATGAGCAGCGTAAGTGGCTGGAGATGATCCGCGACCATATCGCGGCGAACCTGCAGATTGAGAGCGAGGATTTCGAGTATGCGCCGTTTGCGCAGGCGGGCGGGATAGGGAAAGTTTGGCAGTTGTTCGGGGATGATTTGAGTAAAATACTTGATGAGTTGAATGGGGTGTTGGCGGCATGAGCAAGTTTAACGATCACGTTCTTACGGTTGATGTAGAAGTGCTGCCAACTGGTTGGGTGCTAGCGACAATTGACGATCTTGTTGGCGAAACGGGTGTTTTTGCCGATGGAGATTGGGTTGAAAGCAAAGACCAAGACCCCAATGGTGATGTACGACTGGTCCAATTAGCTGATATTGGAGACGGCAACTATCGTAATAAATCTGAACGGTACCTGACCTCCGCTAAGGCAAAAAAGCTTGGTTGTACCTTCTTGGAGAAGGGGGACGTCCTTGTTGCTCGGATGCCCGATCCTCTTGGTCGTGCCTGTCTGTTTCCTGGCGACTCAAAAAGGTCTGTCACTGTCGTAGATATTGCCATTGTTCGATCTGCTAACGATGGTGTTGACGCAAGGTGGTTGATGTATTTCATCAATGCACCTGCATTTCGGAATGCTGTCGCATCCATGGAAAGCGGGAGTACGCGAAAGCGAATTTCAAGAAGAAACTTTTCCAAAATTGCTTTTCCTGTTCCACCACCCAACGAACAAACCCGCATCGTCGCAGAGATCGAAAAGCAATTCTCCCGCCTCGACGAAGCCGTCGCCAATCTCAAGCGCGTCAAGGCCAACATCAAGCGCTACAAAGCCGCCGTCCTCAAAGCCGCAGTCGAAGGCAAGCTCACCGAAGGGGCTTGGAAGCCGATCTCGAGTGCAATTGACACAATTGAACAAGGGTGGAGCCCTCAATGTGAACGAGAATCTTCTGAGAGTGATGATAGCTGGGCGGTTATAAAAACAACTGCCGTGCAGCCAATGTGTTTTCTGCAGGAGGAAAACAAAATACTCCCTGATTCACTTACGCCGCGATCAGCCTTGGAAATCTTTAAAGGGGATTTGCTGATCACTCGGGCTGGGCCAAAGGGTCGAGTAGGTGTTTCCTGCCTTGTTAAGAAGACTCGATCTAGGCTCATTCTTTGTGACAAAGTTTACAGGCTGCGCTGCAAGAAGACTGTTGTGGCACCAGAATATTTGGAGTTGGTGCTAAATGCACCGCAGATTCTTCATGCAATCGACGAAATTAAAACCGGAATTTCTGATAGCGGCGTAAACCTGACGCAAGGCCGGCTCCTGGTTTTGGATATCCCGTTGCCACCAATAGAAATTCAAGAACATATCGTTTCAGAGACAGATCGAAAGACCTCTATTCTTTCCGGCATGGAACGTGAGGTTAATGCAAATCTCCGCCGTGCCGACCGCCTGCGCCAGTCGATCCTCAAACAAGCCTTCTCCGGCCTACTCGTCTCCCAAGACCCCAACGACGAACCGGCCAGTGTGCTGCTGGAGCGGATACGGGCGAATGCCCACGTAGAAGCGGACCGTGTTCGCCCGGAACGTGTTACCCGCAAGGCGGGCGCATGCGATGCGCCCCTACGCAAACCACGGCAACCGGCCGAACCTAAACCGGCCGCGCCCGATTTTGACTCCCTCGACTCCGTCCTCATCGCCATCCTCGGCGTTATGCAACCAGGCCGGGAATATGCCCGCACAGACCTCGTCGACCACTTGGGTGTGTCCACCGGCCGCTGGAATGCGGCGATTCAGGAATTGAAGCGGCGGGGACAGGTGCGGCAGGTGGGGGAGAAGCGTGGGGCGCGGTATGGGTTGGTCAAGTCAGAATGAGGGGAAGCATGACAACAGAAAAACATACTGGCGGGGAAGTCGTGCTGTTTCAGGCCGATGATGGGAAAACACGGCTGGAGGTACATCTCGAAAAAGAGACAGTTTGGCTAACCCAGGCCCAATTGGCCGCTCTGTTTGCGGTAAAAATTCCCGCTATCAACAAACATTTAAAGAATATATTTCTCAGCGGTGAGCTGACGGAAGCGGCAGCTATTTCCATTTTGGAAACAACTGCCGCCGACGGCAAAAACTATCAAACCCGACTACAGTCAATCTGATCAACCGGAGCAACGACTAATCATGACCCCAGCCGCAATTGTCAGCAAACTCTGGAACTACTGCAACGTCCTCCGCGATGACGGGATGAGCTACGGCGACTACGTCGAACAGCTCACCTATCTTCTTTTTCTCAAAATGGCCGACGAGCGCACCAAGGCGCCGTACAACCAGCCGAGCACCGTGCCGGCCGCCTACGCTTGGCCGACGCTGCTCAAGCGGGACGGAGACGAACTCTTCGACCATTATCGCCACACCCTGGAAAACCTCGGCAACGAGAAGGGGCTGCTCGGGCTGATCTTTGGCAAGTCCCAGAACAAGTTCCAGGACCCGGCCAAACTGCGCCGCCTGATAGTCGATCTGATCGACAAGGAAAACTGGTCGGTAATGAGCGCCGACGTCAAGGGGGACGCCTACGAGGGACTCCTGGAGAAGAACGCCCAGGACACCAAGAGCGGTGCCGGCCAGTATTTCACGCCACGGCCGTTGATCCAGGCAATCGTCGACGTTATCGCCCCCAAGCCCGGCGAGTCGATCTGCGACCCGGCCTGCGGCACCGGCGGCTTTCTGCTGGCTGCCCACGATGCCATAGTCGCCGGTCATCCCCACATGACCAAAGAAGAACGGAAACTGCTCAAACAAGGGACCTTCAAAGGGTGGGAGCTGGTGCAGTCTACGGCGCGGCTCTGCGCCATGAACCTGATGCTGCACGGCATCGGCGGCACCGACAGCGCCCTGCCACTGGCTGTGGCCGATTCCCTCGCCGCCGATCCGGGGGAGCGCTACGAGATAATTCTCACCAATCCCCCCTTCGGTAAGAAGAGCAGCACCACCATCGTCGCCGAGGACGGCAAAGTCGGCCGCGAAACCGAGACCATCGAGCGTGACGACTTCTGGGCCACCACCTCGAACAAGCAGCTCAACTTCCTGCAGCACGTCAAGACCCTGCTCAAACAGCATGGCCGCGCCGCCGTGGTCGTGCCGGACAACGTGCTGTTCGAAGGAGGGGCCGGGGAGACGATCCGCAAGAAGCTGCTGCACGAGTGTGACGTCCATACCCTGCTGCGCCTCCCCACTGGCCTCTTCTATGCCCAGGGGGTCAAGGCGAACGTCCTTTTCTTCGACCGCAAGCCGGCCTCCGAGACGCCGTGGACCAAGAAGCTCTGGATCTACGACCTGCGCACCAACGTGCATTTTACCCTCAAGACCAACCCGCTGCAGCGCAAGGATCTCGATGAGTTCGTCGCCTGCTACAAACCGCAGCACCGCCAGCAACGCACAGCTACTTGGACCGACGCAAACCTGACCGGCCGCTGGCGCTGTTACAATTACGAAGACCTGATCGCCCGCGACAAGGCCAGTCTCGACATCTTCTGGCTCAAGGACGACTCGCTGGAGGATTCGGACAGTCTTCCTTCACCGGGTGTGCTGGCCGCAGAGATCGTAGAGGACCTGCAGGCTGCGCTGGAGCAGTTTCGACTGATCGCCGAGGATTTGGGGGAAGAGGTGGAGGAGGTTTGAATGTTTCTTCATGAAGCCATGGTACAGATTCTTTCGGAGGAGGGACCGATGACATCCAGGGATTTGGCCGATGCTATCAATAGCCGTGGACTGTACCGGCAGAGAAACGGCAATGATGTCCCCGCCAGTCAGATTGCGGCCCGACGAGCCCGATATTCTGATATCTTATATCGGGATGGCCGCTTTATAGGGCTGCGGAAATGGTTATTGATTGGTGTTGCTGGATGTGGAACTTGTGGGACGTTCCTTTCTATTTAGCTAGCCTTTCAGGCATCGGCCCCATCCCCATCCCTTGAGGTGCAAACCATCTGCGGACGCTTTACCTCCACCATCACCAACGAACCCCTCCCACGGCTCTTCCTCCTCCACAAATCCTTCTAACGCCTCTTTTGACTCCGGACAATAAAAAAACCCGCACTTTTGGCGGGTTAGCGTACTGTATCTGACTGTATCAAGCCTAAAATGGCGGAAGCACATGGGAATCGAACCCACCGAGGAGCTTCCTCAGCCCCTCCACCGGTTTTGAAGACCGGGCGGCCCACCAGCGACCGACGTGCTTCCATCTTAGATCAATGGGTGGATAATAAGTGATGGACGAGTAAAAGTCAATGTTTCAGCCGACCTTATCCATGCTGGAGAGGGGGAAAGGGTGCATCAAGGACTATCGCCGCACGCGTTGGAACCGACTTGACATCAACAATACTTGTGGTATTTAATTATTAACAAATTCTATTAAGGAGGGATATATGAAAAAGATTCTTGCAACATTTGTACTTCTCGCGGCACTGTCTATGGTTGGTTGCGCTGCAAAAATGACTGGCCCTTTCAACCTGCAAAACCCACCTCCGGATGTTTCCAAAATGACGATGATCGAGCAAGAATGCATGCTTACTGTCTTGGGGTTTGGCCCGTACAAGACTGCGGTACTGACCAAAAAGGTCGACGCCATCCAGTACAGCTTTGAGAATTATGTGGTGTACAGCCTAATTTGTGCCGAAGGGTATAAAAAATAATACCTGCCGGCCTTGCCGGTTTGGTTTTGCTTGCCCTGGCCGATCAAAAAACCGCAAATCCTTCGCAAGGATTTGCGGTTTTTTGCCGTCACGACAAATAATTCGTCGCCCTGGAAACCGCTCGAATTTGCCCCAGGGGGATGATATACACAGACAGATCCAGGCTTTGGATTGATAGCGGGGTGGCTCCCCCAGCTGTGGGGCCGTGCATAGCCAGTAAACATCCTGGGCAGCAACGACGCGGCATCTTCCTGTAGCACGCATTTGTCAGTTGCCTGAGCGGCAAATTGCGTGTATCTTTCAGACTAACGGCGCATCCGGGCCGCCATCAACGCTTCTCTGCTGCAATAAAACTGCGAAAGCGTGCCGTTATGATCCCACTGAAAGATTACAACCCGACTCGGCGTTTTGCGCTGCTGACCTTCCTGCTGGTGGTCGGTAACGTTGTCGTCTTCATTCTTGACATGCTGAGCGGCGGCTACCAGCCAGTATCGATCAGGACAGGGACAGGGGTTCTGCAGAGTTACCAGTTCGTTGGCGGGCTCAGCGCCCACTTCGCCCTGGTGCCGGCGGAGGTAACCTCCCAGTTTGCCACGGCCTGGCCGACCATTGTTACTTCCATGTTTCTCCATGGCAACTGGCTGCATATCGGCTCGAACATGCTCTATCTCTGGATCTTCGGCAACAATATCGAGGATTGCCTGGGGCGGTTTCGTTTCCTTCTGTTCTATTTCGGCTGTGGTCTGGCGGCTGCAGCTGCCCAGATTTTAAGCGCGCCCCATGCGACTATCCCCATGGTCGGGGCGAGTGGCGCGGTGGCGGGGGTGATGGGGGCGTATCTGATCCTCTATCCCCGGGCCCGCATTCTCACTCTGGTGCCGTTCTTCTTCATTTTTTTCCTGGAATTCCCTGCCTATCTGATCATTGGCTACTGGGCGCTGCTCCAGTTCCTTAATGCCGCCTATCTCGATGGGGGGGCGATGCAGGGGGGCGGGATTGCCTATTCCGCCCATGTGGGGGGCTTTCTCGCCGGGATTCTGCTGATTATCATGTTCGGCGGTCGGCGTCTGGTTAGCCGCGAACGCGGGTGGCGGGAAGAGTGAAAGTTACGGCAGCTCCGCCTCGAAGCTGTGGAAGTCGAGGATTCCTTCGCGACTTTCTTCCCCGTAGCGGTAACGATAGAATAATCGCAGTTTTGCCGGGACGGCGCTGGCCTGGTAAGGCAAGGTGATGGTAAACGGGGCGCTTTCGTCCATTTGCAGCAGTTGGGGGAAAAACAGGAAGGTCTTCTCCGCCAACACTTTGCCGCTGTCATCAAGGATGGTGGCGGTCAGCTCCAGTCCCTTCATTTGAGCAAAACGGACATTGGTGACGGTGCCGGCGATGATCAGGGCGGCATCCTGCTGTCTGGTTTCCCAAGCGATTGCCAGGTCGTAGGCCCGGTGACTTTGTGGGTAGGGCGTGGGCTGGCGGAGAGCAGTGCAGCCTGTTACTGTGGTGAACAACAACAGGACGATGACGGACAATTGCCGGACAGCATGCATGGTCCCCTCTTTCGACGGTGGTGATCTTTAGCACTGATCCATTCTTTTATTATCACAGATTCGGCGTTTTGCAACCCGCCGCGTCCCATTATCCTCCGAAAGGGAATGCCATGACCCCCCAGTTCTATGAGTTATTGTACGGTAAGGCCAGTATCAACCATCAACTGTTCATGTATCTGAACCACGCCACCAACCCGGTGCTGGATGCGCTGATGCCGATATTCACCTTGCTTGGTGGCTCGCGCATCAGTTATTACTATTTCCTGATCCTCTTTATCTGCGCCCTGGTGAACAAGGAGTGGGTGCCGTGGCGGGTGCTGCTGGTCTACTGCATCGCCACTTTCGTCGCCCTGGGGGCGGAAGAGCTCCTGAAAGGATTACTCCACGTGCCACGGCCGGCGCTGGCCATCGGCATCGAGCAGATTCACATTCTGGGCGAGGTGAAGCTGAAGAACTCCCTGCCGTC
The DNA here is from genome assembly GCA_043725245.1 of Geobacteraceae bacterium. Lineage (GTDB taxonomy): Bacteria > Desulfobacterota > Desulfuromonadia > Geobacterales > DSM-12255 > Geoanaerobacter. The sequence continues at coordinate 8,915 of JAYSLX010000125.1, forward strand.
CGGTCATGCGGTATTTTCCTTCATGACCGCCTTTACCCTTGGGTACGGAAGGGGGCTCTCCTGGAAGCTGCCGCTTTTCATCTTCGCCCTATTGGTGGGATATTCAAGGATTTACATGGGGGCCCATTACCCGCTCGACGTGCTGGCAGGGGCGCTGGTGGGGATGGGGGGCGGTTTTGTGGTCTGGAAGTTGTACGAGCTTGTTGAAGGCCGTTGGCAGGGGAGAAAGGAAGCAACACCCGCGGATGATCCCAACATCATAGAGAGGAAATAAGACTCCTAATCAAATTGGCGTGGTTTCTCTTAAAAGATCACTGCGTGTATTTAAATTAAATCTTGTATTTCTTCGTTCAGGGGTGGCAAACACTCTTTTAAATTGTAGGGTTCTTTTGGTAACGGGAACAACGGGAATTGATCTCTGATAATTGTTCTGAAATCCGTTCCCATTTGTGCCATTTGTTGTAAATAGTTTGGGATGGATTTTAGTATTTTACCTCTCACTGTTGTATCAGTGCAAGCCGTCTGCATTGCGTTTAGCAATTTCTCTTCCAGATTTTCGTCGTCAGTTTTTAGATAATAGTCATCAAGACAATTAATTTCTTCCATCAAATTGTGCAATCTTTCGTCCATAGATATCGCAATAGTAGGCACCCCTGCTGGCATAGAAAGGACTTGGGCATGGTAACGGGAAGTTATCAATAGCGTTAGGCTGCGAAGCATTGCGGTAATTTGATATGTATCATAGTCTCTTGAACTGAAAACATGGCAATCTGGTTGTAATAATTTACTGAACTCTTCACAAGGATACAAATCCAATGCCTCCATACCGAAGATGGCAACTTTACACTGCTTGTCCTTGCTGAACCGGTTGACCGCTTGTGCAATACTGGAAATATAAGTTTGAAACTTTCTACGCCGGGACTCGGAGTCCGCCATAAAATACCACTTATCATAATGATATTCAGGGCGTTTTTTCGCATCGCCGGACAAGAATCGCCTGATGTCAGGTCGCACCGGCCACCAGAAAGGGTTTATCACCGCTATCCCTACTAGAGGTTGTACCCCATCCCAGTTCAGTTTGCTCTTCAGTTCGTTAATGGCCCAATCTTTGGGTGCGGGGTTGAAAATCCATGCCGTATCTGTTCCCAGATGCGCAACATATCCAAAATCTTTAATTTTTTCAACCGATGGTTTTGTTCTTCCGATGAATACAGTTTTGTCAAAATTGCTTTTTATGACGTTAAAAATTTTCTTGTCAATGTGACCGGCTTCGACCCCATAAGCAACGCATGGTTTGCCTTGTTTTTTCATAATACCAGCGGCTTCACTGAAAAAGCAAAGGAGAGAATTGGAAAAATTACTTTTTAGACATCCTCCTTCCGATAACACCACCATATGGTAATCACTACAAGCCTTGAGAAGCGGCGCAAAGAAATATGGACTAATCTCGATCTGCTTGGTTGGAGGAGGGAAATATGGAGAACTATTTTGTTTGTCCAGCGTAATTATCCCAATTTCAATATTTTCTGTGCCTAACAGATGGTAAAATTGTCTTACCATTGACTCGACACGGGCATCGGAGCCGGTGTTACGTTTTCCATTGTATCCAACCACAAGGATTTTTAACTTCTCGGAAGGCTTCCAAACACGAAATTTACGAAGCTTTGATAGATTTATGGTTAAATTTGTGATTCTTCCCACTGCTATATCAGGATCAAACATATAATTACTCCCCTGCAAAATCAATTTCTGAAGTTAGTTTACTAAAGATTTGGCCATTTTTTTAGCAAGAGCCATAATGGTTACGATGGGCGGCTTGCCTAAGGCTTCCGGCAATATGGAGGCGTCAGCTATGTGAAGGTTGGTGATTCCTTTTACCCTGAATCTCTCGTCAACAACCGAACCGTAAGCAGCCGTCGCACCAGGGTGGGCTCCCCTGACATTTGTCTTGGAGATCGTATCGGCTTGAACGCCACTTTTAAGCAGGATCTCTTTAGCTATCGAAATGCCTATGTCCAATTTTTTCCTATCGGCATCAGTAACTTGCTTATGAACCTTCCCATCAGACGTTATGTACCCATTGGTATCGTCCGCAATCTTTACCATTAAGCCGTAGATATTTCCCTTCGTCAGCCAACTGCCCAAGTTATTCGTGTTAAGGGCATACCATAAATCTATGTCAATGTAGGGTGCTATAACGAATGAATTATCTGGATGTGCGTAAACGGTTGTCATCGGAATTTCCCGCTTTTCGGTAAAATGAGGACTTTGCCCATATACGACCACGTAGAGATCTAGAAATAAGCTCTTACCAGCTTCAACTCCAGAATTCTGCAAGATTACAGGCGTTCCTAATCCACCTGCGGCAAGGATGAATGTATCTGCCGTGATTTTAATTGGGGTTTCGTCCTTGGTGCCTAAAGCAGCTGTTGCTCTATCACCGTTTATCTCTATTTTGTTGATTGTTACGTCATCTAATACCGATACACGATGTAAGCTTGCTAATTCTGTGAGTTTCCTCTTTGCTGACCAGACGGCACCACGGCTGCAAATCAGTTCACATAGTGCGCATTGGTTACATTTTTTAAAGTCGATAAATTTCGGCATTGGTGTCATTTCATAGCCGAGGATCGAGGCTGCATCCGTTAATCGATTGGTATTGGGGCCAAGATGCGATTCTGGTACCGGTTTAATTCCAAGCCAACGAGAGGTTTCATTAAGTTCGGTTTCGATGTCGAAGTTGTATGAGGAAAGGTAGTTATTTGGAGGCAATATGCCGTTTGCACAGGAAACATCAACAGTTCCACCTACACCTAAACGTCGATAATATGCGAGTCCCTCTATAGTACTGGGGAAGGACCCATTTTCCTGATAAATTCTTTTCCCTCGTTCAATGACACCTTCCCCCATATTTGCATTCATATTCCCGCGTTCAGCAACTGTTACATGCTTGCCTGAATTCACAAGCTCACTGAGGCATGCTATAGCACCGGCTCCGCTACCGACGATAAGAACATCCGTATGAACTTCGAGCATTACCACTCCTTTGTTATTACATCTACGTGATAATTTCACGTTTTGCAGGTGCTTAAGGATGAATCATCTCATCTTGTTTTTTCGTACAATATCCTTAATATTCTCAAAATCAACGGTTGTATAGACTTTACGCATATTCATGAATGGCGGGACGATAAAGCCGTGTTTGAACAATGCATGCTTAATTTTTCTTAGTTTTTCAATCGGTATGTTCTCTGAGTCGGAAGAGCAACACTCGAAACAGCCCTCCATAGCGACGGCGATGGCTTCGGCAAAACATCCATAAATCATGTTATTTGATGGAAGGCCCCACAGATCAGCATGTTTCATTTCACCCGGAGGTTGAGCAAGCCCTCCTGCATAAATAACGATATCGTCTCTGTTCAGGTTCGCCGTTGTTACATTCTTAGGAAAACCTACATCACATACAATTGCCCCTGGCTTAAAATCTTCTTCTGAACAAAGGGTTTTCGTGGAGCTCGTAACGAAAATAACAATATCCGCTTCGGCGATTGCGTACTGATTTTGGGAAGTAAGTTCTATAAGAGTATTCTCAGTGATTGGCCAATCGCCGAAGAAATGGTTAAGTTTGGTACTATTTCTGCCAGTTAGGATCAACTTTTTAACTCTATTGCGAAAATAAGTGGCACAGGTTCGTCCGACACTGCCAGTTGCTCCGATAATCGAAATTGTCGATTCGGCAAGCTCGATACCTGTTTCGTCGCATAATTTTTTTATGCCTTCTACAGTCATGATGCTTGTAGCCGCAGTACCATTTGTAACTCGCATTTTGGAAGCCGCTTTTGCAACGATTGCTCCAGATGCGTTATCAGCAATCGATGTGAAACCGCCAAGTGCGCTGACGCTTGCACCCATCGAATCACTTAACTGTACCGCCTCTTCGACTTTTGATATCATCTTTTTACGGCCTTTTAAAAGTGCATCTGGAAGAAAGGTAGAAAGCACAAAAAAACCAGATATTATAGTGGACCCCATTTTCAGGACAATAGTTTAAGATGGTGCCTGCGATAAAAAGGAGCAGGCAATGAGCGAACGGAAGCGCAAAAGCTTTACCAGCC
>JAYSLX010000126.1:0-23298 GCA_043725245.1 Geobacteraceae bacterium
ATTTCATTGTACTGGGGGTGGATTCCTTCTCTCATGTCGAGCCTCCTCAACGGCCAAAGTGATATTTGTCAAATAGTTAGGCATTACTAAAGTTAAAAGCTAGCACTTCGGATTTTTTATTGCAAGCCTTTTTTCCTCCCCGTTTGACCGGGTCAACAGGAAAAACAACGGCTTACTTGCTCATGGAATCAAGGAACTCCTGGTTGGTCTTGGTCTCCGAAAGCTTGTCCAGGAGGAACTCAATGCTGTCAACAACATTCATCGAGTGAATCACCTTGCGAAGTATCCAGATCCGGTTGAGGGAAGCCTTTTCTATCAGAAGCTCCTCTTTCCGTGTACCGGACTTGTTGATGTCAATAGCAGGAAAGGTTCTCTTTTCGACCAACTTCCGGTCAAGGTAAACCTCCATGTTACCGGTCCCCTTGAACTCTTCGAAAATAACCTCGTCCATCTTACTGCCGGTATCGATAAGGGCTGATGCAATGATCGTGAGAGAACCACCCTCTTCTATGTTGCGGGCAGCGCCGAAGAAACGTTTCGGTTTCTGGAGGGCGTTTGCATCAACCCCGCCGGTGAGTATCTTGCCTGACGGGGGCAGAACCGTATTGTAGGCCCTTGCAAGACGGGTTATCGAATCAAGCAGGATCACCACGTCACGCTTGTGCTCCACCAGACGCTTCGCCTTCTCGATAACCATCTCTGCTACCTGGACGTGACGGGATGCAGGTTCGTCAAAGGTGGATGAAACAACCTCACCCTTTACGGAACGCTGCATGTCGGTAACCTCTTCAGGACGCTCGTCGATGAGCAGAACAATCAGATATACCTCGGGATGGTTCTCTGCTATGGAATTGGCGATGTTCTGGATCAGCATGGTCTTGCCGGTCCGAGGTGGGGCGACAATCAGGCCACGCTGCCCTTTACCGATCGGCGAGGTTATCTCCATGATCCGCATCGGCATATTGTCGGGCGCTGTCTCCAGCTTCAGCCTTTCCAGTGGGTAGAGGGGTGTCAGGTTGTCAAAGAGTATCTTGTCCCTCGCAACCTCAGGAGATTCGAAGTTGACCGTCTCAACCTTCAGAAGGGCAAAGTAACGCTCACCTTCTTTTGGAGGGCGAATCTGACCGGCAACCGTGTCGCCTGTCTGGAGGTTGAAGCGCCTGATCTGGCTCGGCGAAACATATATGTCGTCAGGGCCCGGCAGATAGTTATAGTCAGGGGACCGGAGAAATCCGAAGCCATCAGGAAGAGTCTCAAGAACGCCCTCGCCAAATATCATGCCGTTCTTTTCGGTCTGGGCATTAAGGATGGCAAAAATCAGGTCCTGCTTACGCAGGCTCGATGCGCCTTCAATATTGAGACTCTTTGCAATAGCAGCAAGGTCATTGATCTTCTTGCCTTTAAGCTCCTGTAGGTTCATCTGTTCTCCTGGGCGGCGTGGGTACCCGCGTTGGTCGCGAAAAGGGCCTGCAACGCCATGTTGATTGGTTTGACAGGGATCTAGCGCTGTTGAATATGTCTGGGGACGGTACTAAAAGGATACTATTCCGTTGTTTCAATGAAGTTTAATGTGAAGTGTGGTCGTTACCGAGGTAAGCACTGAACTCGTGCGTGATTAAGGTTTTTCGGGGTAGAGAAATATAAACACCAACTAATCGCTTTGTCAACTGGATTTTCGCGACAAACAAAAAGGGCGACCTTAAGCCGCCCTTTTTGGCTTACCTATATTACTGCTTTAGTTAAAAAAGAAACGCACTCCGAACATTCCGGAAACACTTGAAGGGTCGAAGTTGCCTGCTGTCCCCACAGAGTTGTTAATAGTAGTATCCGGGGCAATAACCACCTTGGCTTCTGCATTGAGAGCTACGTTCTTGGTCAGGAAGTAGTCGATCCCGCCGCTCAGGTGCATACCAACCGTGGTATCTACGCTGGTATTGGAGCGACTGTAGTCGATTATAAGGATGTCGAGCCCCGCCCCTGCATAGGGAGTCAGGTTCGCCTGGCTGATTTCAAAACGATACTGGCCGCCTAAAGATACGTTAATGACTTCGAAATCGCCCATATCCCTTCCCGAAACGAGGTTAGATCCGAACTCGGTACGGGTTACTCCGATTTCGGCAGCCCAGTTCCTGTCGATGCCATAGATGAAACCTCCTCCAAAATTGAAACCGACATCGGTCTCCAACTTGAAATCGTTGACGTCGCTATCGGAAGGGATCAAGAAGCCGATCTGGCCGGTGACGCCGAATTTCCCTTTGATGTTCTGCGCCATTGCAGTACCTGCAGTGAGGGTTAAAAGTGCCGTCAGGGTGAGAAAAAAAATGAACTTACGCATGGTATCATCTCCTTGAAAATTGAATAGAATAATAAATCAGATCAAATCAATCAGGGCCTTAACCGCCTTCTCGATCCCCCCGGCTGCCTCGGAGATACTGTTGGCCAGCATGTATGCGGGCGTTGAGACGATCTTGTGCTCCTTGTCCACCACAAATTCCGTTACCGGGCAATCAACATGCTCACTCCCGGTCTGCCGTATTGCTGCCGCAGTCCCTTCGTCGCTGCCAATGGTTACCTTGGGGGCGTACTCCTTGCCGAGAGTCGCAGCAATAATCGTCGGAGCGATGCAGATAGCGCAGATCGGCTTCCCGGCATCAACCATCTCCTTGAGCAATCTTGCCACATCCGGCTGGGTAGAGGCATCGGCCCCTTTGACGGCAAAATCACAAAGGTTTTTTGCCGCTCCAAAACCTCCGGGAAATACCAGGGCGTCGAGATCAGCGGCCTTCACCTCTGCAATGTTTCTTATCTTGCCGCGTGCAATTCTGGCCGATTCCACCAGAACGTTTCGCCTGGCACCTGTCTCCTTGCCAGTCAGATGGTCAACCTCGGCAAACTCCATGTCCGGGGCCATGCAAAGAGCCTCCGCACCGTTGCGGTCGATAGCCAGCAGCGTACAGACCGCCTCGTGGATCTCGCTTCCGTCGAAAACCCCACATCCCGACAGCACGACTCCAACCTTCTTCTTCATTGCTGTCCCTCCTCGCTAGATTTGTATTGGCAGCACGTCGCCCCAGTGTTGCCGCCACTGGGGCTCACAGAATGGGCGGACTATACCACAACTGAACGTGCCTGTTAACCTGATTTTTGGTGGGCCCATGACAAGCAGATGCCTTTGTGCTATCTTTCTCAAGAAGGAGACCTCCTATGGCAGAGCACCCAAGGCAGCACAAAAAAATCGGCTGCCAACAGGTCCTTCTCAGGGACTCGTCGGTATTCTCCATCCAATGGATGGTTCTGCCCCAGCACTATAGAGATACCCTATCCCCATCTTACCTGCTGGAACGCTATCTTCATTACATACGGTTTTTCACCTTTTCCATCATTCGACCGTTGCGGACTAATAACCAGCTAGAGTTCCGTTTACTGAAAAGCCGCATCAGCCTTATCAGCTTCACCAACACAAGATACACTCAAACAGACCGTTCACATACCGCATCGATTTCAATCTGCGGAGGGATTCTCGTCCAGCGTGAAAACTGCCATCGCGGCGAACTCTCCTTCATAACCAAACCCATCAAAAACGGTCTCAAAGTAATCCTGCAACTTTCCGACTACTGCCCTTTCCTGCTTGGCAGCGACAAACCATCCCGCTGGCGCAAGCTATTCTATCGACTAACCCAGGCATACATCCACAAGATCGTCACGGTGCAGTTCCTTGCACGTCTCTACCTGGACCTTGAAGGAGTGGCCCCAAGCATCAGGGTAGTCAAGGTGAAGGTCATGAAAGGAGAAGAGACCTGAGAAACTTGCATAACCAGCAACACATGATAGGATTGTTGCCGCAACTCCTCATAAAGGAGACCGGAATCAATGGAAGGTCGCAGGCACAAACGGAAGCAAGTTCAGGTAGGCTGCTGGATAGTGGGGAAGGATGGCGTATCCAATTGCTGCTCATCATTTAACATTTCCGACAGCGGAATCTCTATCTGCACCGATGACCCGATCTCCGTGGGTAATGTTGTCTGTCTCCAGTTCTATACCCCCCGATCTGCTGTTCCGTTATCCCTTTCCGCCGAGGTGATATGGAGCCACATAGAGCCTGACGGGGCAATGGGGCTGAAGTTTCTCGACATCACTCAGTTCGAATTGGCCATGCTCCGGGAGATGGCACACCAGATGATGCATAGAGAGCGACATTGCGGCAAACTACACGGCAGGCTCTGACCACTTTAATCCTCTCCGCACAATTGACATCAATCCCGGATTTAGTTACCATTGCCGCAGTTTCAATCGCTTATGACTCCAAGAGGTACCATCATCATGAAACGGATATGTATCCTTTTCCTTGGCCTGTCACTTGTCACAAACCTTGCCGGCTGCAAGAAAAAGGAGCAAGCAACCCCCTTTACCGAATCCACCCGGAACGCCGAGACACCTGTCAAGGATGTCCCCAAGGATATCCTCCTCTCCCAACAAGCATTCATGGCAGTGTCAAAGGCAGTAACGCCGTCGGTGGTCAACATCTCTACAGTAACGAGAAAGCGTGTTATCCAGCCGTTCTTCGAGTTCTCCCCCTTCTTCGACGATTTCTTCGGAGGCGGCCAACCCCGCCCTCGCTACCGCAAGGAGAGCAGCCTTGGCTCCGGTTTCATCATTAACAAGGAAGGCTACATTATCACCAACGACCATGTGGTGAAAAACGCTGAAACCATCCAGGTAAAGCTCTCCAATGACAAGGTCTACAACGCGAAGGTCGTCGGGGAAGATCCCAAGACTGATATCGCAGTTATAAAGCTTATCGGCGCCGGCGATCTTCCTATTGCAGTGCTTGGTGATTCCGACAAGCTTCAGGTCGGTCAGTGGGCAATTGCAATCGGCAACCCCTTCGGCCTTGACCGCACCCTTACCGTAGGGGTAATCTCCGCCACCGGCCGCGCCAATATGGGGATCGAGACCTACGAAGACTTCATTCAGACTGACGCATCCATCAACCCAGGCAACTCTGGTGGTCCTCTCCTCAATGTTTACGGTGAAGTCATCGGCATAAACACGGCGATCGTAGCTGCCGGCCAGGGAATCGGCTTCGCAATACCGATCAACATGGCAAAAAACGTTGTCAATCAGCTGATCAAGAAAGGTAGCATCACGAGAGGGTGGCTCGGTGTCTCCATCCAGCCTGTCACAGAAGAGATAGCCCAGTCCTTCGGCCTCAATAAGGCCCATGGAGCACTGGTTGCAGATGTCATTGCGGGAAGCCCGGCGGAGAAGGCCGGAATCAGACAGGGGGACATAATCACCAGGCTGGCAGGCAAAGAGATCAAGGACCCGAAACAGCTGCAACGGGTGGTTGCCGAAACAGCAGTCGGGCAGAAGATCGAGGCGGAAATCTTCCGTGAGGGACGCAGACAGACTCTGAACCTGAGCATCTCCAACACGGAGTCCGCTGCCGCCCAAGTCCCACGCTCATCTGAGCCGCATTCAGGTTGGTTCGGCCTGATAGTGGAAGAACTGCCACGGTCAATGCGTCAGACAGGGATTAAGGGAGTTATTATTACAGACCTCGACCCGGAAGGGAGTGCAGCAAATGCGGGGATACGGGAGGGTGACGTCATCGTATCGGTCAATCAGCATCGTATTGCAAATCTCGAAGAGTATGCCAAAACCGTCAGCGAGGCCGAAAAGCGAGGTTCGGTAGCACTTCTCATAAAACGCGATAATGCAAGCATTTACTTCATGCTCAGATTGCGGTAGCAACTCACGCGAGTTTGTGTATACTTGCACCATACACACAAGCAACAGTAGAGGTTATATCAATGAACCTGATCGACAATTCCGACCAGGCGCGGCGCTTGGCCCGCGCAATCCTTTCTGACATCGCACTTTATAACCAGGAGAAGGTTACTGAAGGGATCAAGACAGACACCATTTTTGAACTCCTTGCGGATGAACTTGAGGAAGGCCGCCAGCACTTCGTCTCCAGGATCGTTCCGGAACTTGCTTCATCCAATGCCTATGAAATGGCGGTTGTGGACGTTCTTATAAAACGGGCAGGCAAGATCGAGTCGGCAATCTGGTAAACCCAGCTGTTGCAATTTTTTTGAAGGCGCGGTTTTCACTGCGCCTTCAGCTGTTTCAGGAACCCCACATTGACTACCATCGAACTAGAATTCCCCTTTGATATTCCTCCAGGGCGACTTGATCATTTTGTCGCGTCCGCTGTCGCTGATCTATCGCGTGTAGCAGCACACCGCCTTATCGAGACCGGAAAGATAACCGTTAACGGCGAACCGGCAAAGCAATCGCTAAAGCTGAAAGGTGGAGATCTGATCTCAGTAATCCTCCCTCCGCCCGAGCCCGCCGAAGCCGAACCGGAAGAGATACCCCTGGAAATCCTTTACGAAGACCGCGACATCATTGTGGTAAACAAGCCAGCAGGCATGGTTGTTCATCCCGGCGCTGGAAATCATGGCGGGACCCTTGTCAATGCACTTCTCTCCCACTGCACCGATCTCTCAGGCATAGGCGGAACCCTCCGTCCAGGCATCGTGCACAGAATTGACAAGGATACCTCAGGAGTCATTGTCGCCGCAAAGAACGACCATGCGCACCAATCCTTGTCGGATCAATTCAAGAAACACTCCATAAAGAGGATCTACCTGGCACTGGTCTACGGCTCCCCAAAGACTGATTCGGGCATTATAGACTCGACAATTGGGCGCCACCCGGTGGATCGAAAAAAAATGTCGAGCAAGGCAAGACATGGCAAACATGCCGTGACCCGCTGGAAGGCTATAAGCCGCTTCGAAGGGGTGACCCTCGTGCAGCTTCGACTGGAGACCGGGCGAACCCACCAGATCCGGGTTCACCTCTCAGAAGCAGGTCACCCGCTCGTAGGAGACCAACTCTACACCACTCCAGGACGCCTGACAGCCCTCCGCAATCCTCGCGTCCGCTCTCTGCTGAAAAACCTCCACCGTCAGGCCCTCCATGCCAAGACACTTGGATTTATCCACCCTTCCACCGGTGAGTACATGGAATTCGACAGCGACCTCCCCGACGATCTGAACATAATCGTCAAGGGCCTTGGTGAGTTGCAGGAAAACATATAATACGAATTTCAAATCAAGGATGGAATCGAGTCGGCGAGGATTGAGGCGACGTAGGCGTACAAAAACATACGTTGAGGAGCCGAAGATCTGCCTATGAAGATAACGCCTTCATCTGGAATTGGCTTAGGAGTTACATATGGAACTCAGAAAAACCGGCAAGATTCACTTCGTAGAACCGCAGCTCATGACTGCATCAGGGAATCTCGCTGCAGGTTTCACCACCCGCCACGAAGGTGTCTCCCGCTCACCTTACAATTCACTCAACCTGGGTCTTAACACCAACGACTCTATACACAATGTCCAGGGGAACAGGAGCCTCCTCTCACGCGCCTTTGGAGCTAAGATCGAGCAGCTCCTGACCGTGACCCAAGTTCACGGAACCGACATCCTTGTGGTAGATGTTCCAAATCAGGATTTCACACATTTCCTGAAGCTGGAGTGCGATGGAATCGTCACCAACCAGCGTCGCATTATGATCGGCGTTGGCGTTGCCGACTGTCTGCCGCTTCTTATGTTCGACCCTGCGCGGCAAGTGATTGCGGTACTCCACGCAGGCTGGAAGGGTACGGCTGCCGGCATCGCCCGTAAAGGAGTAGCAGCTATGGTCAGCGACTTCGGCTCCAACCCCGTCGACATACTTGCCGCCATTGGCCCAGGAATCGGTCCGTGCTGCTACGAGGTGGACGAGGCAGTCTCAGCAGCCTTTGATGCTGAATCTGCCATCTGGCAGGAGTCAACCAGTGAAAATGGCAGAGGGAAGTGGAAACTCGACCTGGCCGAGGCCAATCGCCTCCAGCTTCTTGATTGCGGGCTCTCATCCGAGCGGATTGAGACCACCCAGCAATGTGTATGCTGCACTCCGGAGCTCTTCTTCTCCTACAGAAGGGATAAGGGTGAAACAGGCCGACATCTCGGCTTTATACTCCTCAGATGAGTACCCTTGAACATTCAGGCAGGCGTCAGCTCCACTCCTATACCAGCTGAATTCCACTGGTCAATGGAAAGACTCTCTGATATAAGAGACACTTACTCCCCTTGGAGGCATGAAATGTCACGTTCATCCTTTGTTCAGTACATTGTACTTTCTGTATTTTCTCTCATTGTAGTGGGCTGCACCCAGAACTACTACAGCATCCCGAAGGAGTCCTACGAACAGAAGGTGCGCGTGCTCGGCGTAGCCCCGATATTCATGGATGCCGAGTCTGATATTCGCCATCCCGAACGTGATACACTGGTTAATCTCATCAAAGAGTATTCCAGAAAGAACGAGCAGGAGCTGGTTGCACAGCTCAGGGAGAGTGGTGGTTACTTTACAGTGCAGCTCCTTGACGATGATCCCGACAAGCTATTCTCAAACCTCTTTTCCCGCCGTGAGCGCCGTGAAGACGCAGGTATCGCTTACAATAAATATTTTTACAAGGGACCGGAACTGAAGGAGCTGATCAAAAGAAATGGATTGGACGCACTCATGCTGGTGGTTATTAGCGGCATTACGATGAATGACACCATCTATTCCAGCAACCTTTTATCAACCCTGGATACAAACTACAACAACATGATCCTTACTTCCCAGATTATCGACCCGGACGGGAGCATCCTCTGGGAATTTCCAAACTTTCGCCAGCGGCGCCTCACGTTCCCCCCTTTTCTGAGGCTTCAATTCCCAGACTTTGAGGAGGCAAAGGCAAATCAGACCGACAAGGTAGAGGTCAAATATAAGTCCATTCCGGGCATAAACAGGGCTTTGAGCAAAGGCGACAGCTCGTCTGTCCGGACCAACGTAACGGTATCCGAGGCTTATAGCGGACTCTTTGACGAAATGATGTCCATGCTTCGGCCTACCTCCTCTCTCTTCGACAGTACAAAAAAAGATACGGTAGCGCCACCGCCTGCCTATGCGCCTGCACAGCCACAACAACCCGCGCCCCCTCAATCAACGATCCCCGCAGCCCGGCCTTCTACATCCCCCTCCCTCCCTCTAAAGCCTGCGCCGGCGCCAACCCTCGAGACCCCTGGCATACCTCCGCCACAGTCGATAATTTCGCCATCCATAGCCCCTGCCAGCTAAGGTCGCTATTTCCTCTCACATAAAAGGCCCGTGCTGATATCAGCACGGGCCTTTTATTTTGCGCCAACATTGACACACTCAATCTCATCTGTGCCAGTTCTTGCACATTCAGCAGCTTTACGTTAAAGTGCAAGAGCTGACCGCCTATTACAGAGTCGCCACGGAAGGAAATCCAGCAAAATGCCGCCCATCATAACCCTGACAGAAAAATGCCGGAAGTGCTATTCATGCGTCAGAAACTGCCCAGTAAAAGCACTGAAGCTTGAAAAATCACATGCGGAAATAATCTTCGAACGCTGCATCGGCTGTGGCAACTGCCTGGGGACCTGCCCTCAGAATGCCAAAGTGATTGCGGACAAGGCTGGCCCAACGGAACGCCTTCTTGTTTCCGATGAACCGGTAATTGCAGTTCTCGGCTCGTCATTTCCCACTTTCTTCCACAATGCCAGCCCAGGCCAACTGGTTTCAGGGCTCAAAATGCTCGGGTTTTTCGAAGTCCATGAGGGAGCATACGGCTCCGAACTGATCGCACCGGCCTATGCCCATGCCATAGAAACCTCTACCGTGCCTCTCATCTCTTCCCATTGCCAAGCGGTGGTTGACCTCATAGAGAGGCACTACCCCAAGCTGATAGATAACCTGGTACGCGTTGTTTCTCCGATGGTATCCATGGGCCGCTTTCTGAAGAGCGTTCACGGAAAGAGGATAAAGGTTGTTTATATAAGCTCCTGCGTAGCTTCCAAGTTCGAGATACAGTCCGAAAGCGCACAAGCTGCCGTAGACATCGTGCTTACCTACCAGGAGCTTGCAGGAATTCTCAAGAGCCGCTCAATAAACCTCTCTGCCCTTACCGAACAGCCATTCGATGGTATACAGCCAAAACAGGGGAGACTTTTCCCAATCACCGGAGGCTCATTCCGGGCTTTTTCAATCACCCCAGACCCCCTTGACACAGAGGTCGTCTCTGTCAGCGGCGAGGTAAACGTGATGGGGATCATCGGAGACCTCGCCGCTGCCAGGATCACACCGCGCATTGCCGACCTCCGCTTTTGCTACCACGGCTGCATAGGCAGCCCCTGCGAAAACAAGGAGCTGACTGAATTCTACAAACGTAAACTGATCATCAACTACTACAAGGGGATACTCCCCTACCGCACAGCACCGCATTATCTGGACCCCCGCGAACCACTTGACGTCACCAGGAACTTCGAAGCCAAATACATTAGGCTCCCGTCACCACGTGGCAGCGAGATCAAAACGATCCTTCAGACAACCAACAAGTTCACCCGAAAGGACGAATTGAACTGCCGCGCATGCGGGTACAAGACCTGCAGAGAGTATGCGGTGGCGGTCTTTCAAGGGCTTGCAAACCTGCAGATGTGCCTGCCTTACAACGTACAGCAGCTTGAGGAAGACCGTGGCAGACTGATACAGAAGTATGAACTTGCTCGACGGGAGCTGGATAAGGAGTATGGCGACGAATTCATAGTGGGTAATGACGCCAAGACGCGCGAGGCCCTGGAACTCATCAAACAGGTTGGCCCTACACCCACCACAGTTCTTATCCGTGGGGAATCCGGAACCGGAAAGGAGCTCGCTGCCCGAGCCATACACCGCCACAGTCAACGAAACGACAAGCCCCTCGTAACAGTTAACTGCACAACCCTGACCGATTCGCTCCTTGAAAGCGAGTTGTTCGGCCACAAAAAAGGGGCATTTACCGGGGCGATAGCCGACAAACAGGGACTGTTTGAGGCAGCGGACGGCGGCACCATATTCCTTGATGAGATAGGTGACATCACTCCAAAACTTCAGGCTGAACTTCTGCGTGTTCTCGATACAGGAGAGGTGCGCCCGGTCGGAGGGACTCTATCCAGCAAGGTCGACGTAAGGTTGATTGCAGCCACCAACAAGAATCTGGAGGACGGCATTCGCGACGGCTGGTTTCGTGAAGACCTTTTTTATCGCCTCAACGTCTTTACCATCACCATGCCACCCCTTCGTGAACGGATTGAATCGATACCGCTACTGGCCCACCATTTCCTCGACAAGGCCCGTAAAAAGCTCAACAAGAGCATTACAGGCATGGAGGAGAGGGCCATCAAGGCAATGATGCAGTATCAGTGGCCAGGCAATATCCGGGAGATGCAGAACGTACTTGAACGGGCAGCTGTCCTGACCCACGATGAGCTTATCAAGCTTGGAAACCTCCCTCTGGTTTTTGCTGAAAACTACGCCGATGCTGCCACTGAAGTCCAGGACCTCCGCTCCTTCAAGCACGAACGCGAACCACATGTGCTCAGGGTCGAGAAAAAACTTATCCAGCGCTATCTTGCCGATGCCTGCGGCAACGTCTCACTGGCTGCAAAAATGGCAAACATCCCGCGCCGCACTTTCTATCGACTCCTGGACAAGCACGGACTGAAGTGCCGACGTGAAACAGCGCCTGCTGGCTGACCCAGAGTCCTTTCCTCCTAATAGTGCAGAATGTGTCAAAACTGCCCATGACCACCAGTCATGTGCCAATACAGGCACACTTTGTATACACAATAACCGCCAAACCCGCCTTCCCCATACTTTTTGCACTGCTATTTCGGTTAGTTGAGTGTTTGCGCTCTTTTGGCACGCCAATAGCATACTATCAGTTCATATGCTTTTAACTACACAACCAAAGTCGGCAATAGACGAAGAGAACACTGGAGGAATGCATCCATGGGGAAAATGAGAGAAAACCCAAGATACAACGTAATATCGATGAGAATCAGTGATGAAGAACGTGCGGCACTTGACGAAATATTATTCTGCTCGAACAAAAGCATCTCGCAGCTTATGCGGGAAGCATTGGATATGATCAGGGACCAGGCAATCCCAGAGATGCAGAGGAAAGCGGCTTGACCTCACTCTGACAAACAGGATCAGTACGTTAACGAAGTTATTTTCTGCCAGAAGTCGCAGAAAATAACTTCTAATTTATGCATTGTGACCAGACACAGACTGCAGAAGCCGCTATGATCTATTTCACCTTCCAGGTAGTCCCCTGTGGGCCATCCAGTAAATCGATTCCCTTCGCCAACAGATAATTCCTTATCTCATCGCTGCGCTTGAAGTCCTTCATTTTTCGAGCAGCAGCGCGCTCTGAGATCATCTGCTCAATCTCTTCCCCGGAAATCAGGAGGTCTGCCATCTTCTGCCCCTTGATTCTTGACAAATAGGCGTCCGGATCCGAGTAAAACAGGCCAATAACACGTCCCAACTCGACAATACAGCCATTGACTTTTCGCAGCAGGGCCTGTTGCGTTTCAGAGAAGAGATCACTCTCTGCAATGAAACGATTGACGGCTCGGACCAGTTCAAAAACGTTTCCCAGGGCAAGGGCGGTATTAAAATCGTCGTCCATTGCCTCGCGAAAGCGTGCGGGGAAGCCAGCCACCTTTTCGACAAGTTCAGCCTCTGCTTCACCCGCCGGAGCTCCGTCAACGTTAGGTTTTGAGGACAGTGCAGCGTTGACCCCGGACAGTGCCGTATAGATCCTTGCCAGACCTGCCTCGGCCTCAGTCAGGTTCTGGTCGGAGAAGTCAATGGGAGAGCGATAATGAGCAGACATCAGGAAGAAGCGGAGAACCTCACTATCGTAACGTGACAGCACCTCTTTAATCGTAAAGAAGTTGCCAAGCGATTTGCTCATCTTCTCGGAATTAATATTAACGAAACCATTATGGAGCCAGTAACGGACGAACGGCTTGCCGCTGGCTGCCTCGGACTGGGCGATCTCGTTTTCGTGATGGGGAAAGACCAGATCCTTGCCGCCGCCATGGATGTCGAAGGTCTCTCCGAGGAGTTTCATGCTCATGGCCGAGCATTCGATATGCCAGCCAGGGCGGCCATGCCCCCAGGGCGATTCCCAGGACGGTTCGCCCGGTTTAGCCCCCTTCCAGAGGGCAAAATCCATCGGGTTTTCCTTACGCTCATCAACCTCAACACGCGCACCGGCCTGCATATCCTCCAGGTTCCTTTTAGAAAGCTTCAGGTAACTTGGGAACGTTGAAACACGGAAATAGACATCACCATCGACACCATAGGCATGACCAGATGCAACCAGCCGCTCAACCAGTGCGATGATCTCTCCAATGTGTTCCGTTGCCTTGGGTTGGTGGGTGGGGATCTGGAGGCCGAGAGCAGCCATGTCCCTGTCGAATTCAACGATGAAGCGCTCAGCAATTTCATTCCATGGTATGCCCTGTTCGTTGGCACGGTTGATTATCTTATCGTCAATATCAGTGTAGTTTCGGACATAGGTAACAGCATAGCCGCTGAATTTGAGGTAGCGGAAGATCATGTCGAAAACCACGTTCGCACGTGCATGGCCGATATGGCAGTGGTCATAAACGGTTACACCGCAGACGTACATCTTTACCTTGCCCGGCTCCAGCGGCACAAAATCCTCCTTGCCGCCGATCATGGTGTTGTATATACGGAGTGTCATGTACTATCCCTCGCTTCTTTACTTGTTCCAGGAGTCCCGCAGTGTGACCGTACGGTTGAATACCGGAGCCCCGGGGAGTGAATCCTTCATGTCAACACAAAAATAGCCGTTACGCTCAAACTGAAAACGCTCTTCGGAAACCGCACCTGACAGCGAAGGCTCCAACCGGCAACCGGCCAGGACCTCGACGGAGGCAGGATTCATCTGCTCCTTCCACTGTTCGCCGCTTGGGTTAGGGACATTGAAGAGACGGTCGTAAAGCCGAACCTCGGCAGTCATTGCATGGCTGGCCGAGACCCAGTGAATAACTCCCTTCACTTTACGTTCCGAGCCCGGCAACCCGGTCCGGGTATCAGGGTCGTAAGTGCAGTGGATTTCTGTCACATTCCCGGAGTTATCCTTTTCAAAACCGGTACACTTGACGATGTAAGCATTACGCAGCCGCACCTCCTGCCCCGGGAAAAGGCGTTTAAACCCTTTGGGAGGCACTTCCGCAAAATCATCAGACTCGATGAATAGCTCCTTGCAGAACGGGACTCTCCGTTTTCCCAATTCCGGCCTTTGAGGATGATTGGCCATTTCAAACTCCTCAACCTCCGCCACGGGATAGTTCTCGATGACCAGTCTCAAAGGATGTAGCACTGCCATGGCTCGTGGCGCCTTCTCGTTAAGGTCCTGGCGAACCGACTCCTCCAGAATGCTCATGTCGATCCAACTGTCGCTCCGGCCTACACCGATGGTTTCGCAGAATGCTCGAATCGACTCCGGGGTATAGCCACGGCGGCGGAGCCCAACAAGGGTAGGCATGCGGGGGTCATCCCACCCACGTACATCACCATCCTGAACCAGCTGCAGGAGTTTACGCTTGCTCATTACCATGTAGGAAAGGTTCAGGCGAGCGAATTCATATTGTTTGGGACGATGCGGCACCGGGAGGTTCTCCAGAAACCAGTCGTAAAGGGGTTTATGGTCCTCAAACTCAAGGGTGCAGATGGAGTGGGTAATCCCCTCGATGGCATCTGACTGTCCATGGGCGAAATCGTACATCGGGTAAATGCACCACTTGTTCCCGGTATGCGGGTGAGTAGCGTGAATAATCCGGTAAAGCACCGGATCTCGCAGGTTCATATTAGGCGAGGCCATGTCGATTTTGGCGCGCAACACCTTGGTTCCGTCTGCGAACTCCCCCCCCCGCATCCTGCGAAATAGCTCCAGATTATCCGTTATGGAACGAGTGCGACATGGACTCTCAGTCCCCGGTTCGGTCAGGGTGCCCCGGTATTCACGGATCTGCTCGGCGGTCAGGTCCTCGACATAAGCCTTCCCCTGCTGAATGAGGTATTCTGCCCACTCGTAGAGCTGATCAAAGTAATTCGAGGCATAGTATAGATGATTTTCCCATTCAAAACCGAGCCAGCGAACGCTCTCCTTGATCGAATCGGTGTACTCCGTATCCTCTTTTACCGGGTTGGTATCATCAAAACGAAGGTGACAGTGGCCGCCAAAGTCCCTAGCAAGACCGAAGTTCAGACAGATAGACTTGGCGTGACCGATGTGCAGGTAGCCGTTTGGCTCCGGGGGGAAGCGGGTTACAATGGTCTGGTGTTTGCCGCTTGACAGGTCGCCGGCGATGATGGTTCTCAGAAAATTTGTTGGAGTGACTGCGTTCTCGTTCGACTCGGACATCGTGCCCCTCATTGTCTATATTGTCAGCATTAAAGCTACGGCGTAGGAAGCGATCCCCTCACCGCGGCCACAAAAACCCAGTTCCTCGGTGGTGGTTGCCTTGACGTTCACCTGATCTGCGGCGGAGTTCAGCGCCATCGCAATATTTTCCCGCATCTGCAGGATATGAGGTGCCATCTTGGGGCGCTGAGCAACGATAGTGGCATCAACGTTGCCGAGTCGGTACCCCTTTGTCTCGGCAAGCTTCCCCACGTGCTCCAGCAGCTTCAGGCTGTCAGCACCTTTGTAGCGCGGGTCGGTGTCGGGAAAGTGCCTTCCGATGTCCCCTTCTCCTATGGCGCCAAGAATGGCATCCGCAATGGCGTGAAGCAGAACATCCGCGTCCGAATGGCCTAGCAGTCCCTTTTCCCAGGGGATATCCACGCCACCCATTATCAGCTTCCGCCCCTCCACCAGGCGGTGGACATCATAACCATGACCTATACGCATGGGTTTATTCACCTTTCAACCCCTTTGACTCCGCTCAGGGCAAGCCTTCATTTTTCACGTTTCACAGCCTTAAAAAACGCCTCGGCGAGGATGAGATCCTCCGGCGTTGTGATCTTTATGTTCCGGTAATCTCCCCTCACCACATGCACCAGTCCACCTGAACGCTCCACCAGCGAGGCGTCGTCGGTTCCGAGGAACCCGTCTGAAGCAGCCTTCTCATAGGCATTTCGAATGATCCCATACCGAAACGCCTGTGGTGTCTGTGCCTGCCAGAGGGTCTCTCGCTGAGGGGTTTCGCGGATTATTCCGTCCACTGCCACCTTGATGGTGTCTTTCACCGGGACCGCCACCACAGCGCCTTCATGTGCCTTGGCAACGGCAATGGATTGCCCGATGATCTCCTGCGTCACAAAGGGGCGAACGCCGTCATGGATCAGAACCACATCGTTGTCATCAGGGTCGACAATGGCACGCAGGCCATTCAACACTGAATGCTGACGCTCCGTCCCACCCTCCACGATGGCCTTTACCTTGGAGAACCCGTGTGCAGCTATCACCTGTTCACGGCAAAAGGGGATCTCAGCCTTGGGAGTGATCACATAAATCTCATCCACCAGTGTGAAATCCTCGAATACCGCAATGGTACGAGCCACTATGGGCATTCCGTCCAACAGGAGGTACTGCTTGTTGATACCGGCAGCCATCCGTTTTCCCATTCCAGCGGCCGGGATAAGGGCAATAGTTTTCATGCTGTTCCCGTGGGTCAGTTAGTCCAAAAAGCCGGGTAATTATACGGACAATGGGGTTGAAAGGCCAGCAAAAGATGCACCATGAACGTCTCAGACAGGGGGAGGAACTGCAAGCAGGAGGAGCGCAGCAGCGAGTGCCGGCAGATCTTCGTCCAGCAGGGTACGGAGGTCGAGAAGGTAGCGCTTCTTGTTGATCCTGCCAACGACCGGAATCGAGCTCCTACGGAATGCCCTGTCAATTTCCTGGGCGGACCAGCCATCGCTATCTACCGAGATAAGAAATGTCGGTAGATCAATAAGGGGTAGAGCGCCTCCGCCAACCTGGGATGCACCTTCTTCCAAGGCGAGTCGGACCGAGGATGGAGCCAGGGCACGGAACCGGCGTAAATAGCGCCTCCCTTTTGCACGAAGTTCAGCAGGCTGGATGACCAACATACGGAGGGTGGGGATCTCCGCAAGGGCCTCTCTCTCGTCACGGTAGTGGCGTAGTGTTGCCTCAAGTGCAGCGAGGGTAAGTTTGTCGATTCGGAGCGCCCTGAGCAGAGGATGGCGTCGAAGGCCTGCCATAATCTCCCGTTTCCCGATGATGATACCGGCCTGAGGACCTCCCAACAGTTTATCGCCGCTGAAGGTAATCAGATCAACGCCTGCCTTTACAAACTCCTGGATGGTCGGCTCTCCATCGACACCGAAGCGAGAAAGATCTAGCAGGCAGCCGCTGCCGATGTCCGCCACGACGGGAATCCCCTGCCGCCGTCCCAGCGCAGCCAGTTCTGCAGCGCTTACCTCTGCAGTGAAGCCAACCAGAGCAAAATTGCTGGCATGCACTTTGAGGAGAAGTGCCGTCTCAGGGGTAACTGCCGCGAGGTAGTCATTGGGATGGGTCCGATTGGTGGTCCCCACCTCTCGAAGGATGGCACCACTCTGACACATGAGATCGGGAATCCTGAAAGAACCACCGATCTCAACAAGCTCGCCACGCGAAACCAGCACCTCTCTCCCCGCAGCAAGGGCTGAGAGGGCGAGGAGCAGGGCAGCTGCGTTATTGTTCACTACCAGGGCCGCCTCTGCACCGGTAAGATCACATATAAGGCTTTCGACGTGGGTGTAACGCTCGCCACGCTCACCTGAGACCACGTCAGTCTCCAGATTTGAATAGCGTTGTGCTACAGCCTGAATACTCCTGCAGGCATCCCTGGAAAGGAGCGAGCGGCCCAGGTTGGTGTGTATCACCACGCCGGTGCCGTTCACCAGAGGGTGAAGACTGGGGGAGGCTGATCTATCCAGCTCGGCAAGGATACGCAAACTGACAGCCTCATCGCTGAATTGTGCATCGGAATCTGTTTTGAGTGCAGTTCTTAGTTCGTCAAGAATTGAGCGGATAGCTTCAAGCACCACCGGGCGGGGATTTGTGGCAAGGGCCTTGCGTATTACAGGCCAGGAGAGGATCTTGTCAACCTTTGGGATTCTTTGCATCTAACTGGTACGTGAAACCATTTCAGAGGTCCAGGTGAAGCATGGCATTTCTCTCAGCAAGCTTCATATGCGGGTCGGTGTTTCCTCCCTGCACAAGCACCCTTCCTCCATACTCGGCATTCTTGCGAACAAGTTTCTCGGCAAGCACAGAGTTTTTCTTGCGGAATGAATCGATAATCTTTTCATGCTCCTCAACCGAAATCTTCATCCTGCCTGGCAGGCTGAGCGAGGCAAGCCGCAGTCGCTGAAACTTGCTGACGAGGCCCGAAATCATTTCATAGAGCTTGTCATTCTGGGCTGCCCGGATGAACAGGTCGTGGAAATCGTTGTGTACCTTGAAGAAGTGCTTGATGTCCGCCCCTTCAGCAAGAGTTGAAAGCTTGGCATTAACCGCCTCCAGCTTCTCGATCTCTTTACTCGTGAGGTTTTCGCAGGCCCTGCGCGCAGCGTACCCCTCCAGGATACTCTTGATGGCGTAGAACTCCTCGATATCCTTCTGGGAGAATGCTGCGACCACGGCTCCCTTTCGTGGGATAACGGTCAGATAGCCTTCTGACTCCAGCTGCCTGAAGGCCTCCCGGATGGGAGTCCGGCTGATGCCGAAGCGCTCTGCCAATTCAGGCTCAGCAACTTTTTCGCCTGGTTTCAGGGCACCCTTAATTATGGCATCACGGATCGTCTCAAGAATCCGTTCCCGAAGTGTCAAGTGTTTTTCTATGCTTTTTCTCATTATACAATTCTCCCAAATTGGATTTGGGAATTGTATACAGTATACATAAAATGTCAAGTAGATTGAAGAGTGCCTAGAACGTCGGTTGGCGAAACTCCAGCTCACAGGACAACTTGCTTTTTGGCCGGTGCGATAGTAACCTTTGCACGAAGGAGCAGTCAATGGATCCAGTCCGGCACCTGAAAATTTCGTTTGCAGTCCTGGCTGCCCTTGTATCACTCGGGGTCGTGGGATTCATGTCCATAGAGGGGTGGCGTTTTCTTGATGCCCTCTACATGACCATCATCACGCTGGGAACTGTCGGCTTCAAGGAAGTGCATGACCTCTCCGATACCGGCAAGGTCTTGACCATGCTGCTGATTGTATTCGGGGTGAGCGTTCTCGGCTATATCGTGGGTAGCCTTGCCCAGATCATGTTCGAAGGGCAATTCCAGAGGATCATCGGGAGGAAGAAAGTGGAAAAAATGATTGACGCCCTGATGGATCACTACATCATCTGCGGCTACGGCAGGATGGGTTCTCTTATCTGCCGTGAGTTCGCCGCCAAGCCGATCCCATTTATCGTTGTGGAAAAGAGCCATGACGTAATCGATAAACTAAAGGAAGAAGGGTACCTCTATCTCCATGGCGACTCCACCTATGATGAGACCCTTCTCAAGGCTGGAATCAAGCGGGCAAAGGGACTGATATCCGTGGTCACTTCCGACACCGAGAATGTCTACATCACCCTGACCGCCCGCGGGCTGAATCCGGATCTTTTTATCCTGGCACGCTCAGGCGAGGAGGGTTCTGAGATAAAACTGAAAAGAGCCGGCGCGAACAAGGTGGTGTCACCCTACCATATCGGAGGCAACAGGATGGCCCAGGCCATTCTCCGACCCAACGTCGTGGACTTCATCGAGATTGCAACCGGTCGGGAACACCTTGACCTGCAGATGGAGGAGATCGTCATCCCCGCAAACTCACGCTTCGACGGAGAGACTCTTGTCAGTTCGGGTTTCCGTAAAGAAACCGGCGTCATAATTATCGGAGTCAAGAAGAAAGCCGGCAAAATGGTTTTCAACCCTCACTCCCACACGAAGCTGGAGGGAAACGACACCCTCATCATCCTCGGTGAACCTTCATCCATAGATAAACTGGAGCAGCTGATAGCCGCCCGCACTTGAACAGAATTGAGTTTCAGGGAAAATATATAAGGACCACGGATCCCACCATGAATAATCTGGTTTTTGCCCATCTCCCCTATCGCAGTCTCGGACAATACCTGGACTACATCCTTGAAAGACGCATCAATCCAGAGCTCTTCTTCAACGGCGATGCCCTGGACAGCGTGATAACGGAAGAGCTGGTCAGCTTTGCCGAAGCGCTGAATACGGGGGCGATTCAATGCACCATTCACGCGCCATTCATGGACCTGAACCCGGGATCGCCTGAAAAACTCATCCGTCGGGCAACGGAACTGCGTTTCAGACAAGTCATGGATGCAGCGGAAATACTGAAGCCTGTGGTAATGGTGTTTCACCCGGGATATGACCGCTGGCGTCAGGGAGAGAGCCAGGAAGAGTGGCTCGGCAACTGCATCGAAACCTTCAAGCCTGTACTGGAACGCGCTGAGCGAATAGGTACCACCATAGCCGTTGAAAACATCTTCGAAACCGAGCCCTCCACGCTCAAAGGGCTGCTGGATGCCTTCGCCTCCCCTTCCTTTCGTCACTGCTTTGACGTGGGACACTGGAACCTGTTCAAAAGCGTCAGCATGGAGGAGTGGTTTTCGACCCTCGGTACATACATCGCTGAGGTCCATATCCACGACAACCACGGCAGCTCTGACGAGCACCTCCCCATTGGTGACGGCAGCATCGACTTCGATCTCTACTTCAGATTGATGAAACAGTATGCCCCCCAGGCGGTCTACACCATAGAAGCGCACGACAGGGACAAGGTGACGCTGGCCATGGAGCGCCTGGCAATGCGCCTAAGTGACTAAGCGCTACAGGTAGGGGGAAAACAGCTTGGCCGTGCAATCCCTCAATTTCTCCATGAGGGGCCGACCATCTACCGCTGCAATGGACTCCTCTCGGGATGCCTTTATGGCCGCTACGATGTGACAGGCCATCTCCCCGGCAAATGCCGGGTCATAGACTTCTAGATTGAACTCGAAATTGAGTCTGAAACTGCGGGGGTCGAGATTGGCGGAACCGATGAGCACCCAGACATCGTCCACCACGAATAGCTTTGTATGGACGAACGGAGGGGGCTGATAATAGACCCTGATCCCATGTTGCAGGAGTTCCCAAAGATAAGCGCGACTCGCCCAGTGGACAAATGGCAGGTTGTTCTTTTCCGGCAGGACCAGCGAAACCTCCACCCCCCGCAGCGCAGCGGTGACAAGTGCCGAAATCAACGACCGGTCTGGGATGAAATAAGGGGTCATAATCCGGACACTTCTGCGGGCGCAGGAGAGCGCACCCATGACGAGCCAGAGGAGTTTACGAAACTCCTTGTCCGGACCGTCGCTCACCGCTCTTGCCATGGCGCTTCCGACCGGTGCCAGAGTTGGGAAGAACAGTGGATCGCTCAGTAGTTCCTTCGAAACAAAGTACCAGTCTTCCAGAAATATCCTCTGTAAATAGGCAACAACTGGCCCATCAACCTTGAAATGCATATCTAACACCGGCTCACGGCATGCAGGCTTTTCCACCATATGCCGGCCCCCGATGTTCATCCCTCCCGTGAAACCAACGTAACCGTCAACCACAAGGATCTTTCTGTGGGTGCGAAGGTTGACGTAACCGCCGTGCCTCAGTGGCAAAAAACGCCCGAACTTTACATCAGTCCCCTTGAACAGCCTCATGCTCAGGGGGCGGGAATACTTCTCGCCAAGACTGTCAATGATCACCCGGACATCTACACCTCGCTTTGCCGCCGCTGTAAGAGCTTCTATGAACTGGAGCCCCACTGCATCGGCATCGAATATATAGGTTGAAAGATGGACAGATCGAGCTGCGCCGTTTATGGCAGCAAGCATCTCCGGGTAAGCGTTGTCACCGTTGATAAGGGGAGTGATCCGGTTACCGGCGAGCAAAGGGGCAATGACCACCCTGTCGGCAAGGGTCCTCAACTCGGCGAGGTGACATGCAGATGGGAGCAGAGTGAGTACGCTGGGGATGAAGGGATTTGCAGCGAATCGATCCCAACCCGCGACCCGTCTGCCGCTTTCCAACCACTGCCTTGCCTTGCGATGAATCCGGTTTACACCCATTGCCCAGTAGAAGAGCGGTCCGAGCAATGGGATAGTCAGGCAAACAACGATCCACCCAAGGGAGGAGCGGGGGTCTCGCTTGAAAAGAAGTGCGTGACCAGCCCCACCCAGAGAAAGGAGAATTGAGGCACTGATCAGTATACCCAGGAAGAGGTGATCCACCATTGCTCCTTTTTATTGTTCAAGCCTGTCCCGGACCGACAATAATTAAATATACCTCATGATCTGGATACCGCAGTATATAGCTTATCTTGGAGCAGCCCCCTGTCAAGCCTTGTCAGCAGGCATTTCAGAGAAGACGATCCCGTATCCCCCCTCTTTTCAGGCCTTGAAGTTTTACCATGCAGTGACTATACTGATACAAGAGAGGAACAATGACGACAACCCTTTGATATTAATAGGAGATACGATGAACGCACTGAGGACGACATTCCTTATGGCCCTCATGACCATGCTCCTGGTCCTGGCAGGCGGTGCAATCGGCGGAAGGAGCGGGATGGCCTTTGCACTCGTAATGGCCGCAGTTATGAACTTCGTCAGCTATTGGTTTTCCGACAAGATCGTTCTGGCAATGTACGGTGCACAAGAAGTGAGTGAGCATGAACAACCCGAGCTGTTCGGTATGGTGAGACAGCTGGCGGTTCAATCCGGGATTCCGATGCCACGGATCTACCTGATCGATTCCCCTACCCCCAACGCCTTTGCCACGGGGCGTAATCCGGAGCATGCCGTCGTGGCCGCGACCTCGGGCATCATGCGGATTCTGACACGCGAGGAGTTGATGGGTGTCATGGCCCATGAACTCTCCCACGTAAAACACCGCGACATCCTTATCTCATCGATAGCCGCCACCATTGCGGGTGCCATCACCTACCTTGCCAATATGGCCCAGTGGGCAGCCATTTTCGGTGGAGGCCGCGATCGGGACGAGGAAGGAGGAGGCATCTTCGGCATGCTGTTCATGGCTATCCTCGCACCCATTGCAGCCATGCTTATACAGATGGCAATCTCACGCGCCAGGGAGTATGAGGCTGACCGCGGAGGTGCGGAAATGTGTCACAACCCGCTTCACCTGGCCGCAGCTCTCAGGAAGCTGCAGATCGCCAACCAGCAGATTCCCATGGATGCAAACCCTGCTTCCGCACACATGTTCATCGTAAACCCGCTTACCGGAGGTGGTCTGATGTCCCTCTTCTCCACCCACCCACCGATGGAGGAGCGGCTCAGAAGACTCGAAGCAATGGCT